>DATKFK010000575.1:0-2269 GCA_035544375.1 Thermoanaerobaculia bacterium | reverse complement strand
GCTCGCTCCCTGCGGCCGGCCCTCCCAGAGGCTCATTCGCGGAGCGCCGGCCGGACAGCTCGAACGGCACCGCCGCCTCGCGCTCGGCCAGGGCCGTCGCCTGCTCGTCCCGGCGCCGTGGCGGCAGCGCCGATAGGTCGGCCACCGGCAGGCGAAACGGGGAGCCGCCACCCGGGGATTCCGGCCAGGGCAGGACGATCTGCGCCGGCTCGCCCTCGAAAAGCTCGAACCGCGTGCGCAGCACCTCGTGGCGGCGCACGATCTCGCCCAGGCTCCGCCGCAGCGCCGCGACGTCGAGAGGTCCGGCGAGCGAGAACGCGGCCGGAACGTTGTAGATGGCACTCCCCGGCTCGAGCTGATCGAGGAAGAAGAGCCGCTGCTGCGCGAACGACAGGGGCAGGGGCGCCTGCCGGCGGCTCGCCCGGTGGGAGCCGTCGAGCGGCGGCGGTGCCGGGCGGGCGTCGCCCGCGCCGCTGCCGCCCGTCCTGGCCGCCGTGATGCGCTCGGCGAGGCCCCCCAGTGTCGGGTGCTCGAAGATCGCCCGCAGCGGCAGCTCGACCGCGAAGGCGCCGCGCAGGCGCGACAGCAGCCGCGTCGCCAGCAGCGAGTGGCCGCCGAGCTCGAAGAAGTTGTCGCCGGCTCCGGCCGGCGCGCGCCCCAGGAGGTCGGCCCACAGGCTCGCCAGCAGCTCCGCGACCGGCGACGACGGACCGCCGGACGCAGCCGCGCCTGCGGTCGGGACCCAGGCAGGGAGCGGCGCGATCGGCGCGGGCGGCGGCAGGGCCTTGCCGTCGAGCTTGCCGTGCGGCGTGCGCGGCAGCGCCGCGAGAACGACCACCGCCGAGGGTGACATGTGCTGTGGCAGCCGCGCCGCCAGGAACTGGCGCAGCTCGGCCACCGCCGGCGCCGCCGCGCCCGCGGCCGCCACCACGTAGGCGACCAGCCCGGCCCTCCCGGGCGCTTCCTCCCAGGTCCGCACCGCCGCCTCGCGCACCGCCGGATGACGGGCCACCGCCGCCTCGATCTCCCCCAGCTCCACGCGGAAGCCCCGGATCTTCACCTGGTGGTCCAGCCTGCCGAGGAACACCAGCTCGCCCCGCGGCGTGCCGCGCATCACGTCGCCGCTGTCGTACATGCGAGCCCCGGGCCGCCGCGCGTAGGGGTCCGGCACGAACCGCTCGGCGGTCGCCTCGGGCCGGCCGAGATAGCCGCGCGCCAGGCAGTCGCCGCCGATGTAAAGCGTTCCCCGGCTTCCCGGCGGCACCGGCAGCAGCCGTTCGTCGAGCAGGTAGGCCAGGGCGTTGGCGATCGGTCGGCCCACCGGCGCGGCGGCCGAGAAGCTCGCGCCTTCCGGGCCGGACACCCGGTACATCAGCATGCCAACCGTCGCCTCGGTCGGACCGTAGTGATTGAAGACGGTGCAACCGGGCGCCGCTGCCCGCAGGCTCGACAGCCAGGCGAGCTGCGACGCCTCGCCGCCGACGATCAGCCACCGGCGCGGCAGCAGCCCGCCGCCGGACCCGGAGAGGAGCGCGGCCAGGTGGGACGGCGCGATCTTGAGACAGTCGATCGGATGGCGCGCGAATTCCGCCGCCAGGGCCGCGGCGTCCAGGGCGCGTTCGCGCGGGATCACGTGCAGGCAGCCGCCGGTCACCAGCGGCGGAAAGATGGCGGTGACGCAGGAGTCGACGGTCAGGGGCTGCACCATGGCGAAGCCGGCTCCGAGCGCGAGCCCCAGGCGCTCGGCGATCGCCAGGACGTAGTTGGCGACCGCGCCGTGCGGCACTCCCACTCCCTTGGGCTGGCCGGTCGAACCGGAGGTGTAGAGCACGTAGGCGAGGTTTTCGGCCGCCGCCGCCAGTCCCTGGGGAGGACGGCCGACCGCGACCGCCGCCTCGCCAGGCGGCGCATCGTCCGCCGCCGCCAGGTCGATGGCGGTGGTCGAACCATGCCAGGCGCTCAGCGCTTCGCCGCGCGACAGCATCACCGAGATCCCGGCATCCGCGACCGTTGCCGCGAGGCGCTCCGCCGGCGCTCCCGGGTCGAGGGGAACGTAGGCGCCGCCGGCCGCGAGCACGCCGAGCAGGCCGACGATCGCCGGCACGGACGGCTCGGCCAGCAGGCCGACCGTCGTCTCCGGTCCGACACCGGCCTCCCGCAGGCGGCGCGCCAGGCCCGCTGCCCGCCGCTCGAGTTGCCGGTAGGTCAGCGCCTCGCCCTCGCACCGCACCGCCACGGCGTCGGGCGTGCGCCGCGCCTGCGCCGCGAA
>DATKFK010000574.1:0-9868 GCA_035544375.1 Thermoanaerobaculia bacterium | reverse complement strand
AAAGCGGAAGGCAAGAAGGAGCGCAAGGGCGCCAAGAAGAAGGACCGGCGCCTGGTCCCGCACGGGGTGGCGCACATCCAGGCGACGTTCAACAACACGATCATCTCGATCGCCGATCCGGAGGGCAAGATCGTATCGTGGTCGTCGGCCGGGCGCATCGGCTTCAAGGGCTCCCGCAAGGGCACGCCGTTCGCGGCCCAGGTGGCGGCGCAGGCCGCCGGCAACAATGCCAAGGATGTCGGCCTGCGATCGGTCGACGTGATGGTCAAGGGTCCGGGCGCCGGCCGCGAGTCGGCCATCCGCGCCCTGCAGGCGGCGGGGATCGACGTCAAGTCGATCAAGGACGTGACCCCCATCCCGCACAACGGCTGCCGGCCGCGCAAGCGGCGGCGGGTCTAGATGGCGGGGAGCGGCCTCGCGCCGCTGCCCCCGGCGGGACATGCAATTGAAGAACCGGTCGAGATTCGGGCCCCGGGTGTGCCGGGGCGCTCGCCGGGCGTCTTCCTAAAGCGAGCGCGGGAGCGCGAGCGCCCGATAAGGGTGAGCGTGGCAGCGCGAGCGCCCGAAGGGGTGAGCGCGCCAGCGCGAGCGCCCGAAGGGGTGAGCGCGCCAGCACGAGCGCCCAATTTAAGGGTGTGCGCCTCCGCCGCGAGCGCCGGTTGGTGAAGTCCCCGTAGCGTCGGGGAGAGGACGTTCCAAGGAGAACCACAGTGGCCAGATATTCCGGACCCGTTTGCCGCCTCTGCCGGCGCGAGCGGATGAAGCTGTTCCTGAAGGGCGACCGCTGCTTCAAGGAGAAGTGTGCGGTGGAGCGCCGCAACTTCCCTCCCGGCCAGCACGGCACCCGCCGCGGCCGCCGCACGCTGGGCTACGGCCTGCAGCTGCGCGAGAAGCAGAAGGTCAAGCGCATCTATGGCGTGCTCGAGGCGCAGCTCCGCACGTACTTCGCGGAGGCCGACCGGCGCAAGGGCATCACCGGCGAGAACCTCCTGGTGACGCTCGAGCGACGGCTGGACAACGTCTCCTATAGCCTCGGCTTCGCGGCGTCGCGGGCCCAGGCGCGCCAGTTCGTGCGCCACGGCCACGTGCTGGTCGACGGCCGCAAGATCACGATCCCTTCCTACCAGGTCAAGGCCGGCCAGGTCGTGGCCGTCAAGGAAGCCAGCCGCAAGAACGCCTTCATCCGGTCGAGCGTCGAGACGGCCCGCGGCCGCGGCGTTCCGGACTGGTTGGACCTGGACGCCGAGAACGTAACCGGCAAAGTCATCCGCCTGCCGACGCGGGAGGACATCAAGCTGCCGATCCAGGAGCAGCTGATCGTCGAGCTGTACAGCCGCTAAACGAGCAAGATGCGGAGCTAAGGAGTCCCTATGCTTTGGAAAGGTTTCCAGCGCCCCAAGCGCGTTGAAGTCGATAGCGAGTCGTTGACCGCGGTCTACGGCCGTTTCACCGCCCAGCCCTTCGAGCGGGGCTTCGCCACCACCATCGGCAACGCCCTGCGCCGCTGCCTGCTGTCGTCGATCGAGGGCGCGGCGATCACCGCCGTGCACATCGAGGGCGTGTTGCACGAGTTCTCCTCGATCCCCGGCGTGCAGGAGGACGTCACCGACATCATCCTCAACTTGAAGCAGATCCCGATCCGCCTGCACTCGGAAGAGGCGAAGGTGCTGACCATCGACGTCAACGGGCCGGGCACGGTCAGCGCCGGCCAGATGACCGAGGACCCGCAGATCGAGATCATCGACCCCGGCGTGCACATCGCCACCCTCAACGAGGAGGGCCGGCTCAAGCTGCAGGCCCTGGTCAAGCGCGGCCGCGGCTACGTCTCGGCCGACCGCAACTCCGACGAGTCGATGGGCATCGGCTGGGTGCCGGTGGATTCGGCCCACAGCCCGGTGCGGCGGGTCAACTACCGCGTCGAGGCGGCCCGCCTGGGGCAGACCACCGACTACGAGCGGCTGATTCTCGAGGTGTGGACCAACGGCACGGTGAGCCCCGAGCAGTCGGTTTCGCTGGCCGCGACGCTGCTCAAGGAGCACCTGGGGATCTTCATCCAGAGCGAGGAAGGGCTGCGCCACGACGGCGGCGAGGTCAGCGAGGAGCTGGCCGGCCTCGACGCCCTGCTCGCCAAGCAGATCGACGAGCTCGACCTGTCGGTGCGCTCGGCCAACTCGCTGAAGAACGCCAACATCCATACCCTCCGCGACCTGGTGCGCCGCAGCGAGAAGGACATGCTGGAGACCAAGAACTTCGGCAAGAAGTCGCTCGAGGAGGTGCAGGAGGTCCTCGACAAGCTGGGCCTCTCCCTCGGCATGGAGGTGCCGGAGCGGCCGGGCAGCAGCGCTTCGGCCTGAGCCCGCCGCCCGCTAGCCTGAAGGACCGTCGCCGAACCTGAGGAGAGACTCGAGATGCGCCACGCTGTCAAAGGCAGGAAGCTCGGCAGGACGACCTCGCACCGCGAGGCGCTGTTCCGCAACCAGCTGCAGTCCCTGATGGACAAGGAGCGGATCATCACCACGCTGCCCAAGGCCAAGGAGCTGCGGCCGCTCGCCGAGCGGGTGATCACGCGCGGCAAGCAGGGCACGGTGCATGCGCGGCGCTGGGCGTTGCGCTGGCTGTTGCGCCGCGACCTGGTCAAGAAGCTGTTCGACGACATCGCGCCTCGCTTCAGCGAGCGGCCCGGCGGCTATCTGCGCATCGTCAAGCTCGGTCCGCGGCTGGGCGACGGCGCCGAGATGGCGGTGATCGAGATGGTGGACTTCGTCGCGCCGGCCGCCGCCGACAAGGCGGCAGGCAAGGACGCGGCGGCTGCCGGCGGCAAGGGCGGCAAGGGCACCGCCAAGGGTGCCAAGGCCAGCTCCGCGAAGAAGGGCGCCGCCAAGCCGCAGAAGGCGGCGAAGGGCAGCGAGGATGAAGCGGCGGCCGAGGAGAAGCCCAAGAAGGCCGCCAAGGCCGCGAAGGCTCCCAAGCCCAAGGCCGCGAAGCCGGAAGGCCACAAGGGGGCGCCGCCGCCCGCTCACGGCGAAGGCGGCAAGGGTGGCGGCGGGGCGAAGCGGCCCTCCGGCCAGCGGCCGGGAGGGCGCAAGCCCACGACGCCGCAGAAGACCGGCTAGAGCCATAGCTGCGCGGGCGCCCGGTCTCGGGGACGGCGCTCCGAAAATTAAAGGAGACTGCAACGGCCGGCGGCGACGCCGGCCGTCGTGCGTTTTGCCTGCAGAGCTCGTCCTTGGCGTCTCCGATCCTCGACTTTCAGATCTGAAGAGCGCATTAGATACTTGACATTGTCAGATTCGTTGTGCATGCTCCTGGAAGGAGATACGTCTATGACAGAGCAAGTCCTGGCTGAGGTCGAACCCCGTGCCCTGGGCGTCAGGCTGCGGCAGGCCAGGGAAGATCGCGGCTGGACGCAGGACCAGGTGGCTCGGCACCTGGGTCTTGCACGCACGACGATTGTGGCTATCGAGAAGGGAGAGCGGCGAGTGAAGCCAGGAGAGCTGGTGGAGCTTGCGACCCTTTATGGACGAAGGCTCTCAGCTCTCCTGCAAAGTGGGTCGCCCGTCGAGGGATTCGCCGTCCAGTTGCGGGGCGCCCTGCCGCCGGCGACGCCTATCGAGTCCGAGCTCTTGCCGCACATCCGGGAGTTCGAGTCTCTCTGTGAGGACTATTTGAGGTTGGAAGACCTTCGCCATGCGCCGCTTCGACGCCGGTATCCACCACCGTATGAGGTGGACAAGGTCAACCCAGGGCACGCTGCCGAGGATATCGCCGCTGAGGAGCGAAGACGTCTGGGCCTGGGTGAAGGACCGCTCTGGAATCTCAGAGATGTTCTCGAGGGAGAGGTCGGGATTCGCATTTTCCTGCTCCAACTGCCCTCGAAGGTGGCAGGGATGTACGCCTTCTCCGAGCCGTTCGGTGGCTGCATCGCGCTCAACCTCGACCACGCTTCCGAGCGCCGGCGGCACACGCTTGCCCATGAATACGGCCACTTCCTCACGGCGCGGTTCCGTTCCGAGGTTTTGGAGCAGGATCGCTATCAGCGCAAGCCTCATCATGAGTGGTTTGCGGAAGGGTTCGGCCGAGCGTTCCTCATGCCTGCGGCCGGCGTCCGTAGGCGCTTTCTCGACCTCCATCGCGAGCGTCAGGGTGGCGTTACCCGTGGCGACCTGTGCCGCCTCGCTCACTATTTTGCCGTTTCAGTCGAGGCCATGATTCGCCGTCTCGAAGAGCTCACGCTCGTACCCAGCGGGCTTTGGGACCGGCTCCGTCACGAGGGGTTCCGAGTCCGCGAGGCACAGCAGATCCTTGGCTTGGATGCAGCGATGCCTGCCGAGCAGCCGCTGCCGATGCGGTACGTCACCTTGGCCCTGGAGTCATGGCAAGCCGGAGATCTTTCCGAGGGACAGCTCTCCCAGATCCTGCGCATGAGTAGGCTGGCAGCGCGCGGGCTCCTCGACAGCCTGAACCCATCCGGGCATGAAGAGGACGGCAGCATGGATCTAGGGGCGCCCCTGGTTGGCTCGAGCGGCGGTGGAACCGCGCAGCGGTGACTGCTCGCCAGCCGCCAGGTTCACTGCTGGTCGTCGATGCCTGCTGCTGGATCGACCTCTTTGCAACCGGTGGGATCAACGAAATAGTTGCAGCGTTACCCTACCAAATCGTGGCCCCACGCTACGTGGCTGAAGAGGAGGTACTTACGACTCTCTCAGTGACAGGCCTCGAGGAGCGCTGCAGCTTCGCCCAGCTCCAGGCGAAGGCCCTCGTCTCGATCTGGGATGTCGAAACCGAAGAGGAGAAGCAAGAGCTTGTGCGCTTCGCCGCGCATCTCGACGACGGCGAAGCGTCTGTATGCGCCAATGCTGTTGTGCATGGCGGAGCCGTGGCCACCGACGACCGGAAGGCGATCGGAACTCTCCGACAACTGGCCCCTGGCATTCAGATCGTGCAAACGCCGGAGCTCCTTCATTCATGGGCGGACCGTGCCAAGATCCCCGGCGATCGTTTGCGAGCGGTACTTCATTCTGTGCAAACGCGGGCGCGCTTCACGCCTCGGCGTGACGCTCCTTTCTCGGATTGGTGGGCGCAGTGCCTGGGATCTGATGAATAATGCCCGGCATGGCAGCGGCAGGGGAGGCGAAGCGGGAGCGGCTGGGGCGCAACGTGGTGACCCTGGCCGGGGTCAGCCTGCTGACCGACGTCGCCTCCGAGATGTCGTACCCGCTGCTGCCGATCTTCCTCACCACCGTGCTGGGAGCGAGCGCCACGGCGCTCGGGGCGATCGAGGGCGTGGCCGAGTCCATCGCGTCCTTGCTCAAGCTGGTCAGCGGCAGGCTGTCGGACCGCCTGGCCGGACGCAAGCTGCTGGTGGTGATCGGCTACGGGCTGGCGTCGCTGGTCAAGCCGCTCCTGGGCCTCACCCGCACCCCGGGGCAGGTCATGGCGATCCGGGTCACGGACCGGGTCGGCAAGGGCATACGGACCTCGCCGCGCGACGCGCTGATCGCCGACTCGGTGGCGCCCTCGATCCGCGGCCGGGCGTTCGGCTTCCATCGCGCCGCCGACAACCTGGGAGCGGTGATCGGCCCCCTGATCGCCTTCGCCCTGCTGCGGTATGGCCGGGGCATCGACCTGCGCCGGGTGTTCCTGCTCACCGCCATCCCGGCCGCCCTCTCGGTCGCGCTGCTGGTCTTCGGCCTGCGCGAGGTGCCCCGCCCGTCCGACCAGGGGCGAGAGGGGTCCACGAGGTCCGCGCGGCCGCAAAGGTCGCGAGCCCTGCGCACCTCCTCCGGGCTGGGTGCCCGCTTCTGGTGGCTGTTCGCCATCCTGATCGTCTTCACACTCGGCAATTCGAGCGATGCCTTCCTGTTGCTGCGGGCCACCCGGCTCGGCGTCGCGCCGGCGCTGGTGCCTGTCCTTTGGGCGCTGCTCAACCTGGTCAAAGCGCTCGGCAACGTGCCCGGCGGCGTGCTCTCGGATCGCTTCGGCCGGCGGCCGCTGCTGATCGCCGGCTGGGCGATCTACGCCGCCGTCTACCTGGGCTTCGGCCTGGCCGGCGCAGCCTGGCAGGTGTGGGCGCTGTTCGCGGTCTACGGGCTCTACTTCGGGGCCACCGAGGGAGTGGAGACGGCGTTGGTGGCCGACTTCGTGCCGGCCGATCGCCGCGGCACCGCCTTCGGCTTCTACAACCTGGCGCTCGGCATCGCGGCGCTGCCCGCCTCCCTGATCTTCGGCGAGCTGGTGGACCACGCCGGCGCCCGCGTCGCCTTCCTGTTCGGCGCCAGCATGGCCCTAGCCGCCACCGTCGGCATCTGCTTCGTAGCCCCGCCCGGCCGGCCGCGAGGCGAGGCGCCGGCCGCCGAGTAACCCCGAGGCATGGGCTTGGGGCCCAGGGCGTTCATCGTGGCCGCGGTTGCGACTGTGGCATGATCGCGGCCAAACGCTGCACGACGGGAGGGGGGGCCGCATGTCCAAGATCAACACGGGCAAGGTGATCCTTGCCGGCCTGGTTGCCGGGCTGGTCATCAACGTCATCGACTTCGTGGTCAACGTGCCCGTCCTGGGCAAGCAGTGGGCGGACGCCACGCAGGCGCTGGGCGTCAAGCTCGAGCAGGTGAACGTGCAGTCGGCGGTCGGCTGGATCGCCATGGATTTCATCGCCGGCCTGTTCACCGCCTGGCTCTACGCCGCCATCCGGCCGCGCTTCGGCCCGGGCGCCGGGACGGCGCTGCGCGCCGGCATCGCCACCTGGTTCATCATCCACGTCGCCCTCGGATCGCTGGTCTGGAACGGTCTGTATCCGCTGTCGCTGGCCGTCGCCTCGACCGCTGGCGCGCTGGTGGCGATGCTCGCCGGCGGCTGGGTCGCGGGGAGGCTCTACAGCGAGGCCGCTTGAGGCGGCGCCAGGTTGCGCCGGCGCGTCCTCAGTGCGGCAAGCCCGCGGCGCCGGGGCCGGCCACCGCGGGCGCCCGCGGCGCGGCGGCGAGCGCGGCGGCGCGGGCGTCGATCAGGGCATAGCCGCTGGCCCGAGCCTCGGGCTGCAGGGCGGCGGCGAGGGTGCGGGCGGTGGCCGGCGGACCGCTCGCGCGGGCCTGCTCGGCAAGCGCCAGCTCGGCCTCGAGGCGCAGCTCCAAAAGGCCGCTGCGGGTCGCCTCGTCGCGGACGGCGGCGAGCGCCGTGCCGGCCTCCCGGCGCTGGGCCGCCGGCAGTAGCGAGGCGGCCCGCAAGGCGACGGTGAGGCGGGAACGCAGGTCCTGGGAGGCGGGCGCGGCCGGCGACCCCTGCAGCAACGCCGCGGCGCGATCGACGGCGCTCCGCGCCCGCGGCGCGTCGCCAGCCTCCGCAGCGGCAATGGCGGCCAGCGACAGGGCGCGGGCTTCGGCGTCCGCGGCACCCTGCCGCGCCAGCTCTCCCGCCACGGCCTCGGCCGCCGCGACCACGGCGGCCAGGCTGGCGGCAGGCGGCGGCGCCGGCCCGGACAGGGCGGCGGCCAGGTCGAGCTCGGCGATCGCCAGCCGGCTCTCCGCCGCCGTGCCCTTTTCCCCAAGGCCGGTGCGCAGGCCCAGCGCCGCCTGGTGATCGCGGCGCGCCTCGTCGAGCTGGCCCTGCCGCGTCAGCACCTCGCCGAGCCCGAACAGCGCGTACGCGGAGGCGGTCTGGCTGCCGATCGTGCGGCTGGCGGTCAGGGCCTCCTCGAACCGCCGCCGTGCGCCCGCCAGGTCGCCCTGATCGAGCAGCACGCTGCCGAGGTTGTTGAGCGAGGCGACCTCGCCGATCTTCTGGCCGGTGCGGCGGCGGATGGCGAGCGCATCGTCATGGCGCCGGCGGGCGCCAGCCAGGTCGCCGCGCCGGCGCAGCGCCACGCCGAGGTTGTCCAGCGCATAGGCCTCGCCGGCGGCGTCGCCCAAGTCGTGGCGGATGGCGAGCGACTGCTGGTAGAGCCCGGCGGCGCCGTCCAGGTCGCCGCGGCGCAGCATCACGCCGGCAAGGTTGTTCAGCCCGATCGCCTCGGCGTCGCGGCTGCCGATCTCGCGCGCGATCGCCAGCGCCTGCTCGTAGAGCTGGCGCGCTCGATCGAGGTCGCCCTGGCTGCGCAGCACGACCGCGATGTTGTTGAGCACGCCCGCCTCGGCGCCGCGGCTGCCGATCTCGCGATAGGTGGCCAGCGCCTGCTCGTATAGCCTCTGGGCCCCGGGGAGGTCGCCGCGGTCGAAGTGGACGTTGGCGGCGTCGGTCAACGCCTCGGCCACGCCCGAGCGGTCGCCGGCCGCCGCGTGCAGCCGCCGGCCCTCGGCGCAGGCGGCCAGGGCGTCGTCGGCGCGGCCGAAATTGCGCAGCGCGCGGCAGTCGAGCAGCCGCGCCTGCGCCACCAGCAGGCTCGCTCCGAGCGCCGCGGCGCGTCCCGCGGCCCGCACGGCAGCGGCATGCTGGCGCTGGAAGTCGGAGTGCGCGCCGGCGGCCGACGCTTCGCCCAGATCGAGGCGCGGGTCGTCGCGCGCCGGCTCGGGCAGACCGCGCAAGACGCCGATGGTGGCGAGCGCCTCCTGGGGGCGGCCGGCGGCGGTCTGCGCGGCGGCCAGGCGCAGGCCGTTGTCGAGGCTGTCCGGGTACAAGGAGTAGAGGCGGCGATAGAGGTCGATCGCCTGGCTCCACTCGCCGATCGCCTCGCGATACCGGCCTTCGATCAGCAGGCGGTCCGGCGCCGGCAGGCTGGCGGAAAGCTCGTAGGCCGTCCTGGCTTCGGCCCGCGCCTTGCCGTCATAGCCGAGCGCCGCCCAGGCGGCCGCCAGCCCCGAGTGGGCAAGGGCACTGCCCGGATCGGCCGCCACCGCGCGCGCCAGCAGGTCGCGCGCTCCGACCGGATCGAAGAGGCGCAGCTTCTGCACGCCCTCCGAGTAGAGCCGCGCCGCCTCGGGGTTCGCGGCGAGCGCCGGGCGCGCCGGTGCAACGCCGCCGGCGCGCAGCTCGCGGCGCAGGCGCTCGCCAGCCTTCGCGACCAGCTGGAAGAGCCCGCTTTCGGTGCCGGTCTCGATCAGGCTCGTGGTTTCGCCGGTCCTGGCGTCCTGCAGCCGCAAGTCCAGGCGGATCTGGCGATTGCCGGCGGCGCCGGCGACCAGGTAGGAGCCGACGACCAGCGCGTCGCTCCCCAGCACGGTGCGGACCCGGGCCAGCGTGTCGCGCGACAAGCTGTCCGGTTGGCCCAGACCCAGCTCGACCCGCACCCGCGCCACGTCCTCGCCGGCGACGATGCGCAGCGCGCCGCCTGCCCCCAGCTCGGTGCTCAGCATCTCGGCCAGGGCGGGTGACAGCCAGGCGGTGTCCGCGGCGCCGGACAGGTCCTTGAAGCCGAGCACCGCCACCGACCGCCGGGGCGTCACCTCGGCGCTGGCCAGCCCGAACCGCCGTTCGGCCTCCGCCCGCCGCGTGCGCCACTCCGCATAGCGGTACCAGGCGACCGTGAACGAGGCCAGGATCAGCGCCAGCAAGGCGCCGGTGGCCAGCCGCCGGCGGTGCGGCCGCGCGCCGGCCGCCGCGGCGGGGACCGTAAGAGCGCCAGGAGCGGCGGAGGCGGCAGACGCGGCAGCGGCTGGCTCCGCCCCCGCCGCCTGGGACGCGGCCATGCCCCCGGGCGGCCCGCCGCCCGCGGCCGCCAGGTGCAAAGACTCCTGAACGGCCCCCAGAGGCCCGTAGGAAGCGTCGGCGCCCTGCGACGAACCTTCCGGAGACCGCATTTGCGACCCGTAGGAAGTGTCGGCGCCCTGCGACGGACCCTCCGGAGACCTCATTTGCGACCCGTAGGAAGTGTCGGCGCCCTGCGACAGACCCTCCGGAGACCTCATTTGCGACCCGTAGGAAGTGTCGGCGCCCTGCGACA
>DATKFK010000573.1:0-11686 GCA_035544375.1 Thermoanaerobaculia bacterium | reverse complement strand
CGGTGTTCACGGTCGAGCACATGGGGCTGCCGCCGGCGCTCAAGGGGCACATCGAGATCACCCGCTACCAGTCGGGGCACATGATCTACATCCGCCGGTCCGAGCAGCGCCGGTTCAAGGCCGACATCGCCCGGTTCATGCGCGCCGCGGTCGCCGGCGGCCAGCCGTCGGGGGGCTAGCGCCTCGCTCGGAGTGGTTGCGGGAGCGGGGTCAGCCAGAGGCCGGCCAGCTGCAGGCCGGCCAGCGGGCGGTGCGGCTAGTCGCGGTTCCGGCGCCAGCGCGCGAGCTGCCGGCGGCACCAATCCGCCACCTGGGTGCCGAACCGCTGCTCGAGCATCATGCCTGCCGTTGCGCCGATTGCCAGGGTACCTGCCGTCACCATGATCATTCTGCCTGCCCTGCCTTCTTTGGAGCCTCGACTCCTGAGTTCCCCGCGGGAGCGCGCCGCGGGCCGCCAACGTTGACGCAGTGGGACGCCGTGGCGGAAGCGGCCAGGCGGCCGGCGCATGTAGCCCTTACAAACTGAAGGTGCTCTGCTGAGGCGATTCTAGCCTCGCTTCGTGCGGCGGGTCAATCGGGCAGAGAGCCCTCGACCTGTGGCTGCCGGCGGAGCGCCGACCGACCGGCGACCCGATGGCGCCTCTGGCGAGGACTACGGAGGTGGAGAGACGGCAGGACGGCGAGTCAGGACGGGAACGAAGGAGGGGCGCCGTAGCCCGCGCCGGCCGCGACTTGCTTGTCGCCGAGTTGACTTGGTGTTTGGTACAATACAGAGGTGATCATGACCTCAGAAATATCCACCGCCCAACGGGATATCGTGCTTGCCCTCCCTGAAGGTCATTTCCATGACTTGAAGTCTAAAGACATCGCACCGGCGAAGCTGAGCCGCACCATAGCCGCCTTTGCGAATGCTTCGAGTGGCGAGATTTATATTGGTATTGACGAAATAACTGGCCCCGCTGGAGCGAAAATCCGGAAGTGGCGCGGCTTTGTCGACCCCGAGGCCGCCAATGGGCACCTTCAGGCGTTCGAGCAGGTTTTTACGCTCGGGAGCTACTACATCGCCACGTTCCTCTCCCATGCCGCCGATCCAGGTTTGATTCTCCAATTGCAGATTTTTAAGAGTAAAGATATTTGCAGGGCGCTCGATGACCGTGTGTATGTAAGACGCGGTGCACAGAACCTACCGTTTACAACCGAAGAGCAGTTGGCACGACTGCGCTTGGACAAGGGGATTACCTCATTCGAGACTGAAACGGTCGGCGTCGATAAGATTGTCATATCGAACTCGACGGTTACCTTGCGGTTTCTTCTCTCGGTAGTGCCCACTGCAGAGCCTGAGCCCTGGCTGCGCAAGCAGTTCCTGTTAAGCGGTGATAAACCGACCGTCGCCGCAGTGCTGTTGTTCGCTGAGGAGCCGCAAGCAATTCTGCCGAAGAGGTGCGGCATCAAGATTCTCCGCTACAAGACAATTGAGCGCATTGGATCGCGCGACACACTCGCCTTCGATCCCGTCACCGTAGAGGGGTGTCTGTACGACCAAATCTCGGCAGTAGTAACCAAGACGGTCCAAGTGGTCGAAGACGTGCAGGCTCTTGGCCCTTCCGGTCTCGAGAGCATTAAGTACCCGCATGAGACGCTGCACGAGATCATTACCAATGCCGCTTTGCACCGTGACTACAGCATCGCCGCTGATATTCAGATCCGTATATTTGACAATCGCATCGAAATAGAAAGTCCAGGGCGGTTGCCAGGTCATGTGACAATCGAAAATATTCTGTCAGAGCAATTTGCTCGCAATGGCGCGATTGTTCGCCTGATCAACAAGTTTCCAGATCCCCCCAACAAAGATGTGGGCGAGGGTTTGGTCACCGCGTTCCGTGCGATGCGTGCTCTGCGCCTGAAGGACCCAATCATTCGCGAAAACGGCGCTAGTGTCACGGTTGAGATCCGCCACGAGCGGCTTGCTTCGGCCGAAGAGGCGATCCTGGCATATCTCAATCAACATCCGGAGATCAACAACGCCGTGGCCCGACAGATAACGGGCATCAATTCCGAGAACAAGGTGAAGGAAGTGTTCTACCGCTTGCGATTTACCGGGAAGCTCGAGAGAGTGCCAAACCGCAAAGGCTCTGCGTCAGCATGGCGAAGGCCGGTGAGGGACGACGTTCGGGAAGGCAGCGACCTCGAAGCAAGCTCGCCGCGGCGCAAGCAGGATATTTGACCGCTGAGGCAGTCTCCAATGAGCGACACGGTGACCCTCGGCATCCGCGTACAGGTCGCGAGCTACTACGACGCGGATCGCAGCTCGCCTCAGGAGCGCTATTACTTCTTCGCCTACAGGGTTCGCGTCACCAACGTTGCGAGCGAGACAGTGCAGCTGGTGAGCCGTGAGTGGATCATCACCGACGGCAACGGCGAGGAGCAGCGCGTCCAGGGGCCGGGGGTGGTGGGCGAGCAGCCGGTCCTCGCCCGCGGCGAGAGCTTCGAGTACACGAGCTTCTGCCCGCTGCCGACGACGGTCGGCTCGATGCACGGCTCCTACCGGATGGTCTTCGAGAACGGCGACGGCTTCGACGCCGTCATCGCGCCCTTCGCGCTCGCGGTCCCGCACGCAGTCAACTAGCCATGGAGCAGGAGTACCCCGATGGTGCCGCGAGCCGGGAGAGCCGGCGCCTCGCCGCCTGGGAGCGAATCAAGCGCCTCCTCGACCGGCCAACGGTTCATCTAGGCCGCCCCCGTCACTCGAGGGCGGAGCTGCATGATCGCTCGGCTCGCGGCCTTCGTTGATTCCGAAAAGCGGTGCGGCCCGGCGGCGCAACTGGCGGCCGTGGCGGCCGCTGCGGCCGTGGTAGCGTAGCTGCCGATGGCGATCAGCGAGGCTTCCGGCAGCCCGATGCCCGACGTCGCGGAGACCGGCAGGCCCGCTCGGACCTCGGCTCCGGCGTTCCGGCCCTTCATTCCTCCGGAGGTGACGCTGCCGGAGCTGACGCCGCTGCCTCTCTTGACCGGCACCGTGCTCGGCGTCATCTTCGGCGCCTCCTCGCTCTACCTGGTCCTGAAGGTGGGCCTGACGGTCAGCGCCTCGATCCCGGTGGCGGTGATCTCGGTCACCCTGTTCCGCATGCTCGCGGCCATGGGCCTGCGGCGGCGGAGCATCCTCGAGAACAACATCGTCCAGACCGCCGGCTCGGCCGGCGAGGGGATCGCGTTCGGCATCGGCGTCACCATGCCGGCGATCCTGATTCTCGGCTTCGACCTCGAGATCTGGCGCGTGACCCTGGTGTCGGTGCTCGGCGGCCTGCTGGGCGTCCTGATGATGATCCCGCTGCGGCGCGCCATGATCGTGGCGCAGCACGGCGTGCTCAAGTTTCCGGAAGGGACCGCCTGCGCCGAGGTGCTGAAGGCCGCCGCTTCGGACGAGGAACGCCTGATCGCGGCGCGCGCGGCGGCGGCCCCGCCGCCGGCCGCCGGCATCCAGGCCCCTGCCGGCAGCCTGGCCCCGGCCGCCAACCAGGTCCCCGCCGGCGCGCTGCCGGTGCCCGACTCCGGCGCCCGCACCATCTTCGCCGGCTTCGGCATCGGCTTGCTCTACAAGACGCTCAACATCGCGTTCAAAGCCTGGAAGGACATCCCCGAGAAGGTGTTCAAGGCGCCGTTCGAGGCCGGCTCGGTCTCTGCCGAGATCTCGCCCGAGCTGCTGGGGGTCGGGTACATCATCGGACCGCGCGTCGGCTCGATCATGTGCGCCGGCGGCGTTCTCGCCTACCTGGTCCTGATCCCGGCGATCAAGTTCTTCGGCCGGGCGGCCGGCGTGGTGCCGCCGGGCACGGTGCCGATCGCCGACATGGCGCCGGACGAGATCCGCGGCGCCTACGTCCTTTATATAGGCGCCGGCGCGGTCGCCGCCGGCGGCATCATCAGCCTGGTGCGGTCGCTGCCGACGATCTGGCAGGGCCTGAAGGGCGGGCTGGCGGACCTGCAGCGGCAGCGCGCGACGGCGTCGTCGGCGGCCCGCCTGCGCACCGACGACGACCTTTCGCTCAAGTTCGTGGCCGGCGGCTGCGTCGCGCTGATCGCCATGATCAGGCTCGCCTCGCCGCTGCACATGAACCTGCTCGGCGCGGTGCTGATCCTGGTCTTCGGCTTCCTGTTCGTGACCGTGTCGTCGCGCTTGACCGGCGAGATCGGCTCGTCGTCGAACCCGATCTCGGGGATGACCGTGGCCACCCTGCTGCTGACCTGCCTGATCTTCTTGCAGCTGCACTGGACCGGTCCGAGCTACTACGTCACCGCCCTGTCGGTGGGCGCCATCGTCTGCATCGCGGCCTCGAACGGCGGCACCATCTCGCAGGACCTGAAGACCGGGTTCCTGATCGGCAGCACGCCGCGCCATCAGCAGGTGGCGATCCTGGTCGGCACCCTGGCATCGGCGCTGCTTTTGGGGCCGATCCTGCTAGGGCTCAACGACAGCTCGACCGTGTATGTGCCGCGGCTGACGTTCGAGCGGCCCGCGGCCGGCGCCGCCCTCTCCGGGCAGGACCTCGCCCGGCTGCCGCCTTACGCCGACAGCGTGCGGCCGCCGGTACCCGGCAGCTTCCGGTTGCTGCACGTGGCGCCCGGCAAGGAAGGCGAGACCCGGGGGCTGAGCTCGGGCGAGTACCTGGTCGACGGCGCCGGGCGGGTGGCGTGGCGGATCAGCCACAACTTCCCCGCCGGGCTGCGCGCCGGCCCGGTCCAGCCCGGCCTCCCCGTGGAGATGGAGAGGCTGCAGGGACCGCAGGCGCGCGAAGACGCCGCGAGCTACCGGGTCTGGCAGAAGGCCGACGACGTGGGAGGTGTGCCGGGGAGGTACCTGGTGGATGCTGCCGGCGTCCCCGTCTACCTGGTCGATCCGGGCATCAACGGCACCCATCCGGTGCGCCCCGACGGCACGCGGGTGCCGAAGTTCGACGCTCCGAAGGCGACCCTGATGTCCTACATCATCAAGGGCATCCTCAATCGGCAGCTGCCCTGGGCGCTGGTGCTGCTGGGGGTTATGATCGCGATCGTGCTCGAGATGGCGGGCATCTCGTCGCTGGCCTTCGCGGTCGGCGTCTACCTGCCGCTATCCTCGACGAGCCCGATCTTCATCGGCGGCATGGTGCGCTGGCTGGTGGACCTGCGGCTGCGCCGGAAGCTGGCCCATCTCGAGCCGACCGAGGAGCAGCTGGCCGCCGCGGGAGACAGCGGTCCGGGGGTGCTGATGGCCTCGGGCTACATCGCCGGCGGCGCCATCGCCGGCATCGTGATCGCCTTCACGACCGCGGTGCTGACCCGGTTCAACGACCGCATCACCGACGTGATGACCCGGCGCAACCCGCTGTTCGCGGGTCCGGCGGCGGACGCCCTGGCGCTCCTGCCGTTCGCGCTGCTGGTCTTGCTGCTCTACCTGGCCGGCCGCGAGGCGATCCTCGCCGGTCCGCCGATGGGGCGTTGGCGCAAAGCTGGACGGTCTGGCATGAGCCGGACCGATCTCAAGGAGGAGGGAGCGCCGCAATGACGAACGGCACCGAGTTCCCGGGCCTCACCCAGATCGGCCAGATCGCGATCAACGTCCAGGACGTCGAGCGGGCCACCGGCTTCTACCGCGACACCTTGAAGATGCGATTCCTGTTCGCGTTTCCCGGCCTGGCTTTTTTCGACTGCGGCGGCGTGCGGCTGATGCTGAGCCGGGCGGAGGACCCCAGGCTGGACCACAAGGCGTCGATCCTCTATTACCGCGTCGCCGACATCGAAGCTGTCCATGCGGCCCTGGTGGAGCGCGGCGTGCGCTTCGAGTCCGGGCCGCACCTGGTGGCCAGGATGCCCGACCACGAGCTGTGGCTGGCCGACTTCTGGGACAGCGAGGACAACCTGCTGGCGCTGATGACCGAGAAGCGGCCAGGCGGCTGAGCGGGCGGTCTTGCCCCGCGCGGCGGCGTGCTGCGGCCGGCAACCGGCAGCCGGATGTCGGACCTGCCATCGGCGCGCGTCATTTGGATCTCCTTGTTATGGAGAAAGTCGTAAGAATGATCGCAACACCGGCGAGCAGAGAGACTAAACCCACTACGTCTTTGCTCATCGATTTGCTAACCAGGAAAGTTGCTATAGCGTACATTATTGATATCGCTCCAACGATAGTGCCAATCATTCCCATGAATTTTCTGTCGAAGAGACTCTCCACCTTTTCAATAACTGAAACCTTGGACTCTTCAATGTTCTTCATTAAACTGCTGGTCTCCTTCTCAATCTTTAGTGTCAGCTCCCTAGCGCGAGTATCGAAGTCATCCTTTAAGAGTGCTACGTTGCTTGATACAACTTCGAATTTGCCGTGAAGGCTTATTAGCTCTGTGCCGATATGGTCAAAGGGATAGCCGGCATCCCGTAGAGCTTTCTTTGGGTCCAGGTCTTTGAATGATGAGGATACAACCTTGCCTTCGGGCATATCAGCCGGGATCTGGCGCTTAGATCGCACGACTCCGGCAGAATCTTGATAGGCATCGTGCGGGCGGCCTCCATAGGGGGTCTCTGGCGACTCGTCCTTATCCAGCAGCAAGAGCGTGAGCTTGAAAATTGGCTCCCCGAAAGCCAAGATGAGGTCTCTCGTCGAGCTATTTCGAAGACCCCAGTTAAGATTGCCACGAAAACCAACATCGATTTTGGTGCTTACCTGAGATATGCCCTCCCTCATCATCGTGGTTGTTGGAGTGATCAGCCCCATCATTGTCTTACCAGGAAAATACTTCGACACCGTTTCATTCGTGAAATCGATCGTCTCGAGGCTGGAGATGACTACCGATTCGCCTGGGCTAACCTTAAGATAACAATCCGGTGCCAGATCTCTCTCTTCGTTGGTGGAATGGAACCGTACTCGTTTGCCGAGGCGGAGTTCGATACCATTGGGGTTCAGGCGCTCTACATGGCCATTTACCAGCACACTACCGATCAGTGGCCTGATTTCTCTGTCAGGAAGGATTTTCGCCATGGTTTCCCACATGATATGCGCCATTTAGACAACATAGCTTAATCGCGATCCGGATGCATGTCCAGTCGTTCCAGTTTATAGGCAGTCACCCACTGTTGCCGCCTGCCGCAGCCTGGCTTGGCATCTTGGCCTGATGCCGGCCGCCTGATAGCATAGGCGGTAATGAGGCGCAAGGTCAAGTTTTGGACGCTAGCGGCTGACGCCAAGACACGCATTGTGATCTACGGCTCGAAGCGGGTAGTCGAGGAGCTTTCAAGGTTCGTGGCCGACGGCGGGTCTCTCGTACCTACCGAAGGAAGGGACGCCTTTGCTGCCGTTGTTGAAGATATGCGAAAGGAAGCGGGACACGGGAACCTGGCTAGGGAGGCGGTGGAGAACTTGCTCTTCGGTCCCCGGGGTTCCCTGGCAACACACTAAGGCACCTCTACAGGAGAGCGGCGCCGCTACGGACCGGGGGCGAGTTGCGCTAGACTGGCGGCTCATCCTGCAAGCATTCCAGTGACGCCGACTCGATGGTGATCGCCAGCCGCCCGCGCGCCGACAGCCCCGATACCGAGACTGCGGTGCCGGCTCCCGCCGCGCCGGCTCATCACGTCACCATTCTCGGCGGCGGTCCGGCGGGGCTCGGCGCTGCTTTCTACGCCCAGCAGCGGGGACTCGACTTCTCGCTGTTCGAGCGCGCGGCGGAGCTCGGCGGGTTGTGCCGCACCTTCCGCTGCGGCGAGCATCTGTACGACTCGGGAGCGCACCGCTTCCACGACCGCGACCCGGAGATCACCGCCGACGTGCAGGCGCTCCTCGGCGCCGACCTGGCGCGCGTCAGCTCGCCGAGCCAGATCTACGACCGCGGCCGCTTCATCGACTTCCCGCCGACGCCGCTCAACTGGGTTCGCGGCCGCGGCCTCGGCGAGGCGGCGCAGATCGGCGCCGAGATCCTGAAGGCCCGCTTCTGGCCGCGCCCCGAGCACAGCTTCGAGGACCTGGCGACCAACCGCTACGGCAGGCGCCTGGGCGAGCCGCTGCTCATCTCGTACACCGAGAAGCTTTGGGGCCTGCCGGCCGGCGCCCTGGCCCCCGACGTGGCCACCCGCCGCCTGGCCGGCCTGGGGCTGCGGTCGCTGCTCTTCGAGCTGTTCCTGCCGCGGCGCCGGCGCGCTCACCTCGACGGCTCGTTCCTCTATCCGCGCTCGGGCTACGGCGCGCTGGCGGCGCGGCTCGCCGCCCGGCTGCCGGCCGACCGCCTGGCAACGGGGCACGACGTCGCCGGCTTCGACTGCGCCGGCGGCGCGATCCGCGCCATCCGCTTCTCGGGGCGCCCGGCCGTCGCGGTCCCCGGCCGCGTCCTCAGCACGCTGCCCTTGACGGTCCTGGTCCGCTGCCTCGGCAACGCGCTGCCGGCGGAGGCCCGCCAGGCGGCGGCAGAGCTGCGCTTCCGGCACGTCCGGCTGGTCTTCCTGCGCCTCGGCATCGCCCGGCACTCGCGGAACGCGACGATCTACCTCCCCGATCCGCGGCTGGCGGCTTCCCGCATCTCGGAGCCCAAGAACCGCTCGCCGGCGATGGCGCCGGCCGACGAGACCGGCCTGGTCGTCGAGGTGCCGTGCTCGACCGGCGACGCGCTGTGCGAGCTTGCCGGCGAGCTGCTGGCCGAGCGGGTGGTGGCCGAGCTTGCCGGGATCGGCATGCTCGATCCGCGTACGGTCCTAGGCAGCGAGACCCGGATGCTGGCCAATGCCTATCCGGTCTACTCCCTCGACTACGCCGAGCGCGTCAGGGCGATCCGCGAGGCCCTGGCAGAGATCGGCAACCTCGACGCGCTGGGCCGCGGCGGCCTCTTCTGGTACAGCCACCTGCACGACCAGCTGCGCGGCGCGAAGGACTACGTCGGCTCGCTCGAGGAGCGCGATGGGTTTCTGCCGGCGAGCATCTCGCCGCACATCCTGAGGTCGGCGAGGAGGCTGTAGTATGCGCGGCCGGCGCCGGACCCGCCGGTGGCCTCGCCGTCACCGCCGCTCTCTGCTCGGCCGCCGCGCCCGCGCCCACGCCCGATGCCGCACCAGGCGCCGAGGGTGCCCAGCAGGCTCGCCGCCGGCTGGTGCCACGAGACCGGCCGGTTGCCCTCGAACCATAGGTGGCCAAGCCAGCAGGGCGTCACGGCGAGCACCGGGGCAGCAAGCAGCATGAGCAGGCTGCGCTCGTACGCCGCGGCCGCGACGCAGCCGGCGGCAAGGAGCTTGGCGAGCAGGTGCAGCGCCCGGTTCGCCGGGTGGCGGTGGTGGGCGAGATAGCCCGCGTAGAACTCTGAAAATGACGGATCGCCCCGAGGCATCTTCGCGCTCCTGGCAGCTGGCGGCGCGGCTCGCGCTCGCCGAAATCGTCGTTCCGGTGGGCGTCGCCGCGGCGGCGGGCATCGCGCTGGCCGCGACGATATCACCGCGCTGGCGGGCCGCCGGGTTGCCGTATTTCGACGGCTATGGCAAGAACGTCGAGGCGGCGGCGGTGGCCGGCGCGCTGGCGGCGGGGGCGGCGACGCAATGGTTCGTGCGCTCGCGGCGCGGCCTCGCCGCCTGCCTGCTGGCGGCCCTGTGCGGGCTGGCGCTCGCCGCCTGGACCTGCTCGCCGGAGCCGCTGGTCGCCGGCTGGCCTCGCCTGCTGGCGGTCGCGGGCCTCGCGACCGCGCTGGGCGTCGGCAGGCGCGGCGGCGTGGGTGCCGGCGTGGCGAGCCTGGCGAACCACGTGGACCAGCCGAGCCAGGCGAAGCAAGGGAGCCACGCCGCGCGCAAGGCCGGCGGCGGCGACGTCCCCGTCCTCGTCGCCGTCCTCGCGGTCGGCGCACTTGCCGGTGCCGCCTTTGCGGTCACCGCCGGGGCGCCGGCGATGGGCATCGACGTCTACCACGTCGGCGAGGTCCTGAGCACCGCGCTCGACCTGGTGCGCGGCGGACGTCCCTTCAAGACGCTCATCTGGCCGCACGGGGCCAGCGACACCGGCCTCGCGGCGCTCTGGATCTTGGCCACCGGCAAGGTCGGCACTTCGCCGGTCGCGCTGCAGTGGGCGTTGCGCTGCGGCCTCGGCGTCGTCGCCGCCTATGTCCTGGCCCGCCGCCTGCTCGGCTCGCGCGGGGAAGCGCTGGCGGCCTGCCTGGCGGCGGCCCTGGCGCCGTTGCTGTTCGAGCAGCCGCCGCTCGGCGCCAACGTCTGGGCGCTGTCCCAGCTCGGGGCGCTCGTCTTCGTCGTCCTCGGCTTTGCCGCCGTGACGTCGCCGCGGCACGACCTGGCGGCCGGCCTGTGCTTCGGCCTGGCCTACCTCTTCCGCATCGAGACCGGGCTGTACGGGGTCGTCGCCGCCGTCGCCGTCATTGCCGCTCGCAACCTCCTCGCGGCGGGCGAGCCGTTGGCCAGGACGGTCAAGACCGCGGCCGCCGGCGTCCTGCGGCTCCTGGCCGGCGCCGCCGTGGTTCTGGCCGCCGCCCGCCTGGTTCTCGGCTGGCCCGGCGCCGAGTGGTTCGCCTACACCCTGAGGGACCTGCCCAGGTATCACGCCGACGCGGTGGGCATTCCCTTGCCGTGGCCCCGCCGCAACGTCGAGCTGTCTCCCGGCGAGATCGATTGGCTGAGCCTGGCGCTCGCCCGCCTGCTCCTCACCCTGTTGCTGCTCGTCCAGGCGTTGCGCGGGCTGCTGGCGCGCCCTCGTTCGCTGCTCCCCGCGGAGCCCGAGCGCCGGGCGCAAGTCCTCTTCGTGGCGCTCTTCGCGGCGGCGTCGGCCAAGAGCGCGCTCGACCGCAGCGACGTCAATCACGTCCTCCACTGGAGCACCCTGCCGCTGCTCGCCGCCGCCCTGCTCGCCGTCGCCAGGTGGCGCGAGCGGCGGTCCTGGGGGCGGTTGCGGTCCAGCGTCGCCGTGCTGGTCATGGTGGCGCTGCTGGACTTCCACGGCTTCGGCTTCCGCTTCCCCAGCCCGCGCAGCGCCGCCGCCGTGGCCGCGCTGGCCCGCGAGCGCTGGCAGGCCACCGTCGAGCACCTGGCTCCCAACCCGCCGGTCGGCGCCTGCGTGGACCGGATGTTCACGCCGGGCGAGAGCCGGCTCGCCGCCAATCGCGACTTCATCGACGCCTCCTGTGCCGTCGAGACGATGCTGCGCTCGCACGGCGTCAGCCGGCTGATGGTGGCCGACGGCGCTCCCTGGCACTACGTGCGCTTTCGCTCGCCCTTCCCGACGCGCTTCTTCGCGGTCGCTCGCGCCTACACGCCGCCGCGCCAGCGCGAGCTGATCGACGAGCTGCGCCGCAGCCGGCCGCAAGCGCTGCTGCTGGCGCACGGCTATGGAGCGCTTGCCGGCTTCGACATTCCGGACGCGGTGCGCGTGCCGGTCGTCGATGCCTACCTGCGGGGCCGCCGGCACGGCGTGGCGGTGACGCCCACGCCGCTGGGGGACCTGTTCTTCTGGGACGAGCCGGGGGAGTGCGGACCGGCGGCGCCGGACGCCCAGGCGGCGCCCGCCGGTGGCGCGGCGACGCGGGCGGCGTTGCCGGGCGGCAGGTCGCCGCTGGCGGTGGTCACGGCGGACCTGGCGGCGTTTCAGCCCGCGAGCGGCCTGCTCTTCGCCCAGGGCTGGGCGACCGACGGCGCGGCGAAAGGGCCTTTGGCCGGGCTCTTGCTGCGCAACGCGCCGCCGGGAGCC
>DATKFK010000572.1:0-7806 GCA_035544375.1 Thermoanaerobaculia bacterium | reverse complement strand
GGCGGGCCCGCCGACGGCAACCTGGTAGGAGCCTTGCTGCTCGTTCACCGCCCTCTGCGGCACCAGCAGCGCCCCCCTGTCGATGCTCGTCTCGGCGCGGACCTTGGCGTACTGGCCCGGCCGCAGGCGGTTGTCGGGGTTGGGGAACAGGCCGACGGCGCCGATCGTGCCGGTCTTCACGTCCACCTCCCGGTCGGTGAAGATCAGGCGGCCGGGATGCGGAAAGACCGTGCCGTCCGCCAGCACCAGCTGCAGCTCGCCGATCCGCTGGCCGCCGGCAGCGTCCCCAGGGGAGCCCGGGGAGCCGCCCTCGCGGTAGTGGAGGTACTCCTGCTCCGACAGGTTGAAGAGCACGCGGAGGGGATCGACGCGGGAGACCGTGGCCAGGACGCTCTGCGGCGTCACCAGGTCGCCCACCTGCGCCGTGGCCCCGCCGGCGATGCCGCCGATCGGCGACGTCACCCGGGTCCATCCGAGGTAGAGCCGCGCCTGGGTCACCGCCGCTTCGAGCGCCACGACGGCGGCCCTGGCGACCTGTTCCGCCGATACCGCGTTGTCGAACTCCTCCTGGCTCACGGCGCGCTGCTCGACCAGCGGCCGGTAGCGGGCCACGTCGCGCTCGGCCTTGGCGAGGTTGGCCTTACCCTGCCCCAGATTGGCCTCGGCCTGCTGCAGCTGGGCCTGGAGCTGGCGCGGATCGATCTCGAACAGCGGCTGGCCCTGCCGCACGAAGCTGCCTTCCTGGTAGATACGCCGCAGCAGGTACCCGGTGATCTGCGGCCGGATCTGGGCATTGATGTCCCCGGCGGTGGTGCCGATCCATTCGCCGTAGACCGGCACGTCCTTCTGGACGACCGCGGCCACCACCACGACGGGCGGCGGCTGGGGCGGCGGCGTCTTCTTGCCACATGCCGTGGCGGCGCATAGGACGCCCAGCCCGAGGACCAGCTCGCGCTTCATCCGACCCCTCCTTGACCTCGACTCGAACGATAGGGCCTGCCGGGGAACCGCCACCCGCCGGCCGATCCAGCCGGACGTGTCAGCTCTCTTCGAGCGGTTGCAGAGCTGGCCTGGCCCGGCGCATGTCAGCGCTAACCGCCAGGCCGCGACCGGCATTCCAGGGCCACGGGCGGTGCTCCCGGCCGCGGCGCTACTTGAAGTAACCAGAGACGTCGATCAACAGGTTGGCCGGGCCGGGGGCCGCGGACTCGACCGAGGCGAAGCCCAGCGGTGCGCCGGTCAAGCCGACGACGGCGTTGCTGGCCCGCACCTGGCCGGCATTGAAGCTGAGGGTGGAGGTGCCGCTCACGATGCCGCTGGGGCCGACCCGGAAGGACCCGGTCGCGGCCGGTCCCACCACGGTGACGTTGGCGGCAACCGCCTTGGCGTCCGCGGGAACGCCGCACTGCCCGGCGAGCTGGAACGAGCGGACGGCGCCGGAGCCGGCCAGCGGCGGACCGCCGTAGGGTCCATTCGCCTGGCGGGTGTCCACCACCCGGCAGGGCGTGATGGTGTAAAAGCTGAGCGGCGCTGCATTTGGCTCATAGGCCCACAGCTGGGAGCTCTCGTCGGTGACGTAGAGGCGCCCGCCCACCACGACCGCGCTTTCCCAGTGGACGCCGCCGGCGCTGCTGTCGCTGTACAGCTGGGTGCCGGTGGTCGGGTCGAGCGCCTTGACACCGCCGCCGCCGAAGTAGAACAGCATGCCGTTGGCGAGGACCGGCGAGGTGCCGCCGCTGCCGTTGGACCAGATCGAGGCGAGGCTCGGGTTGCCCGAGCCGTCGACGGCCATCTTGAGCCCCGAGATCCCGTTGCCGTTGGCCACGAAGATCCAGACGGCGCCGGTCGACGGGTTGACCCACACGGCCGGCTGGGTCAGCACCTCGCCGCCCTGCGGGACGCCGATCTTCTGCAGCTCGCCGCCGAGGTGCCCCGGGCCGCCTGCGCCGCTCAGGTTCGCGAGGTTGAGCAGGCGGAGCTGGGCGTCCTTGCCGCTCTGCACCGCGAGATGGGCGACGTTGCTGCCCGCGATCGCCGGCAGCAGCGCCGGCGCGGTGCTGCCGAGGTCGGCGTCGTCGTTTTGCAGCGTCTGGAACTCGACCGGCGTGTAGCTGTCGAGCGGCTGGCCGTTCGTGCCGGTGCCGGTGCCGTCGGGGTGCGTGGCGAGAACGGTATCGCCCCAGTCGTGGCCGCCGGTGTTGGCGTTGTAGGTGGCGTTGCCGGTGGCGAAGAAGATGCGGTCCAGCTCGGTGCTGTACAGTACCGCCGGGCGCGCCCAGACCGCCGACTGAACGCCGGTCGAGCAGTCCGGGGTGCCGGGAGACTGGACGAAGTGCACGGTCTGGTCGCTGCACTGGGTATTGAAGACGTTCTGCGTGCCGGTCGCCAGGTTGATCGCGGTGATGTGCCCCTGGTAGTCCCCGGCGTCTCCCGGGTAGCCGCCGTTGGCGACGTAGAGATAGGAGGTGCCGCTGTTGGTCACCGCCACCGAGAGCGGCGGCGAGCACTTTTCCACGCTCGGCTTGAGCGTCGCCAGCTGCGGCCAGCCTCCGGTCGTGATCTCGGTGCCGTCACCCACCTGGTACTTGTGGGCCTTGCCTTCGAGGCCATAGGAGTAGACGTAGAGGCCGTTGGGATCGACCGCCGGCGAGGAGGTGGTGTAGTTCGGTCCGGTCGCCGGCTGGTGCGACCAGAGCGTCGCGCCGGTCGCCGCGTCGAGCGCCAGGATGTGGCCCGCCTTGGTGGTCAGGAACAGCACGTCCTTGAGCCCGGAGGAGGTCATGACCCCCGTCAAGAAGGCAGGGGCGCCGTCGGCGACGCTGGGCAGCGTCACATGATACAGCACGTGCAGCGTGGAGACGTTGCCCGAGTTGATGATGGTTTCCTGCTGGTTGTTGCCGTTGTGGCGGCCGTCGCCGTTGAACTCCGGCCAGTCGGCGGCGCGCGCCGGCGGTGTCGGAAGGCAGGTCAGGCAGGTCAGGGAAGCCAGGCAGGCGGCAAGGGCAGTCGGTGCCAGCGCGGTGGGGGACCAGATCCGGCGCCGGGACGACCATGGAGCAGTCGAGGGCGGGAGCGGTTTCATGGTTGGACGATGATATTCGCAAGTCTCGATCGATGCCAGTCCCGGCCGACCCGTGTCAGCCCCCCGCGGCCCGCGACGACCCCGAGCCAGCCCCTTCCCTTTCGCTTCGGCCAACCGCTTCGTTCTAGTGGACTGCGTCGCAGTCCACTAGCGGCCGAGCAGGCGCAGGGCGCGCTCGGCAACCTGTCCGGGAGTGAAGCCGAACGGCTCGTACAGCTGCTTGGCGGGCGCCGAGGCGCCGAAACGCTCGATGCCCTGGACCTGGCCGTCGAGTCCGACGTACTTGTGCCAGCCGAACGGGGCCGCGGCCTCGACCGCCAGCCGCTTGCGCACGCCCGGCGGCAGCACTGCGTCGCGGTACTCGGCGGGCTGGCGGTCGAACAGCTCCCAGCTGGGCATGCTCACCAGCCGCACCCGCACTCCCCTGGCCGCCAGGAGCTTCGCCGCCTCGTAGGCGAGCGACACCTCGGAGCCGGTGGCCAGGAGGAGCAGGTCCGGCGGCGGAGCCGCGACTGGCCCGCCGGCCGCCGCCGGGGCGGCGCCCGCCTCGGGGCCCGCTGCGAGGTCGGCGGCGCCCGCCGGCGCCAGCTCGGTAAGCACGTAGGCGCCGCGCGGCACCCCGGCCGGGGCGAGCCGGCGGGTCTCCTCGAGGATCGGCAGGGCCTGGCGGGTGAGCACCAGCGCCGTCGGCCCGTCGCGGTGCTCGATCGCCGCTCGCCAGGCGGCCGCCGTCTCGCAGGCGTCGGCGGGACGGATGACCGTCATTCCCGGCAGCGAGCGCAGCGAGGCGAGCTGGCTGATCGGCTGGTGGGTGGGGCCATCCTCGCCGAGGAAGATGGAGTCGTGGGTGAAGACGTAGATCACCTGCAGCTTCATCAGGCAGGCGAGGCGGATCGGCGGCCGCATGTAGTCGGAGAAGATGAGGAAGGTGCCGCCGTAGGGCAGCCACAGCCGCGACAGCGCGATGCCTGAAAGCGCGGACCCCATGGCGTGCTCGCGCACCCCGAAGTAGAAGTTGCGGCCTCCCGGCTTGCCCGGCTCGAAGTTGTCCTCGCCCTTGATCAGCGTATCGTTGGAGCTCGCCAGGTCGGCGGAGCCGCCGCACAGCTGCGGCAGCCGCGGCGCGATGGCGTTGATCACCTTGCCCGAGGCGGCGCGGGTGGCGATGGCGCCGTCGGCCGGCGAGAAGGACGGCAGCGCCTCGTGCCAGCCGTCCGGCAGCTTGCCCGCCAGGCGCGCGGCGAGATCGGCGGCCTCGCCGGGGAAGGCTGCCTGGTAGCGCCGCCACAGGTCCTGCCAGGCGGCGTGCAGGCGGCCGCCGTTCTCGCGGACCGTCGCGAACGCCGCGGTCGCCTGAGGCGGCACGTAGAAGGTGGGCTCGAGCGGCCAGCCGAAGAACTTCTTGGCCGCCTCGGTCTCCTCCTTGCCGAGCGGCGAGCCGTGCGCCTGCGAGGTGTTCTGCTTTTTCGGGCTGCCGTAGCCGATCACCGTGCGCACCGCGACCAGCGACGGACGCTCGGTCTCCGCCTCGACCGCGGCGATGGCCGCCTCCACCGCCTCGAGGTCGTTGACGTCGGCGACCCGCTCGACGCGCCAGCCGTACGCCGCGAAGCGCTTGGGGACGTCGTCGCCGAACGAGAGGGCGGTGGGGCCGTCGAGCGAGATGTGGTTGTCGTCGTAGAAGACCTTGAGGTTGCCGAGCTGCAGATGACCGGCGAGCGAAGCGGCTTCCGAGCCCACCCCTTCCATCATGTCGCCGTCGCTGGCCACCACCCAGATCCGGTAGTCGAACAGCGGATAGCCGTCGCGGTTAAAGGCTGCCGCGGCCTTGCGCTGGGCGATCGCCATGCCGACCGAGTTGCCCAGCCCCTGGCCGAGCGGGCCGGTGGTGGTCTCGACGCCGGGCGTCAGCTCGTGCTCGGGATGGCCGGGCGTCTTCGAGCCGAACTGGCGGAAGCGCTGCAGCTCGGACATCGGCAGGTCGAAGCCGGAGAGGTGCAGCAGCGCATAGAGCAGGGCGGAGGCGTGGCCGGCGGAGAGCACGAAGCGGTCGCGGTCGGGCCAGGCGGGGTCCTTGGGGTCGAAACGCAGGTGCCGCGTCCACAGCTGGTAGGCGAGCGGCGCCAGCCCCATCGGCGCACCGGGGTGGCCCGAGTTGGCCTTCTCGACCATGTCCACCGCCAGGAAGCGGATGGTATTGATGACCACGTCGTCGGCTGCCCGGTTCGCGCTCGTCGCCATGTCCTCGGTCCCTCCCATGCAGGTGCCATGCAGGTGGCCTGCCACGGCCCGTGGCCCTGGCGGCCGGCGCCAGTCTATCGTGCCCGGATGGCGGCCTGCCGTCGCTCGACGGCGGCTGTCGGGTCAGGCGCCGAGCAGGAGCGCCACCAGCATGGCCGCGCCGATGATCGCGTAGAGAGCGCGGTAGCGCGCCTGCAGGCGGCGCACGCTCTCGAAGGTCAGGCCGTCGCCGGCGGTCCGGAGCGACCAGTAGAGGTGCAGGGGGTAGAGCACGGCCAGGGCCGCCAGCGCGCGCGGCACGACACCCTGGAATGCCAGCGCCGCCAGCAGCATGTAGGCGAGGGTGAAGACGGCGAGGCCGGCGGCAAAGCTCCGCGTCTTGCCGAAGACGACCGCGTTCGTCCTGATCCCATTCAGACGGTCGCCGTCGTAGTCCCGCGCCTCCTGGGTGAGGTGTCCGGCGGTGAAGGCCAGCGCGAAGAAGCAGGCGATCTCGAGGCCGCGCCGGTCGATGACGCTGAACAGCGAGTAGCCGAGCAGGAAGTGGAGGACGCCGCCGGCGAAGTGGAGACCCGAGTTGAGCAGCGGGATGCCCTTGGCGTGGTACGCGGGACCGGAATAGAGCGCGCTCAGCACTGCAATGGCCAGGGCGATGCCCAGGGGGCGCGCGCCGAGCCGGCCGAACAGCAGGAGGCTCGCCGCGAGGAGGGCCATGCCAAGGTAGCCGATCTCCCTGCGAGCGACGCCCCTGGTCGCGAACACGCCGGCCGTCCTGGTGGGGTCCCTCAGATCGGCGCTCATGCCCGACCAGTCGTTGAGCACGAAGATGTGGGCCACCAGGCAGCAGCTGGCGGCGGCGAAGACCGCCAGCGCCGCCGCCTTTGCCGCGGTCACGTCTCCCATCGCGAAGACGGCGCCGAGCAGGGGCGAGCCTTGCAGGACCAGGATGTCGCCGTAGCGCAGGCAGGACAGGTAGCGGCGAAGCCGGCCCGCTGTTTTCGGACGGTTGCCCGCGGCCGCCGCTCCGACGCCGCTCGCAGCGCGTGCGGCGCCGGCAGCGCCGGCAGCGCCGGCAGCGCGGGCAGCGCGGGCAGGGCTGGCAGCGCGGGCAGGGCGGTCGGGGCGGGTGGGGGCTTTAACGCTGGCGCGCATTCTCGAAATATAGCCTGAGCCAGAGTGCATAGCCGAAGTCCTCCGACCAGTAGAAGCGCGGGGTCGAGGCGGTGAGGTCGTTGTGATAGAGGAGCGGGGGCGATCGCCGCAGCGAGGAAAAGCCGGTGTCCGCGAGGGTCCGCAGCACGGCCAGGGTCTCGGCAGAGCCGGGCGGCGGGTCGCCGGCGGTCACGTTCATGAAGCGCTGCAGCAGCCTGCACGCGGCGACCCAGATCTCCTGCCCGGGCACCGCCGTCCGCAGCCGCGCTGCCGGCAGGCGCAGCGAGCAGCCGGCGTGGCGGAGATCGGCTTGCCGCAGGATGGGCACCAGCGGCGCCGCGTGGTAGTAGACCCAGATCCGGTCCTGGGAGGCGGCGCGGCCCAGGGCGCCGCACAGGGCGCGGGCAGCCGGCGGATCGGCCTGCGCCAGGAGCAGCAGCACGTGCATCTGGATGCCGGCGTCGGCGGGGTTGGGGTCCCTGCCCGGGTCGATGCACTGGTAGCGGTCGCGCGGCGCCAGCCAGGTGCGGTAGAGCCCATCGCCGGTCCGGTACCGATCGAGGACCGCGAGGGCAGCAGGCAGCATCTCCCGCCGCTCGCCGGGAGCGAGCCTCCAGACGAGCGCCGTGTCGTCGGCGTCCGGGGTGATGGCGCAGCCGAGAGCGGGGATGGTGGGCGCGTCGGGGCGGCCGTGGTAGCGGACCAGCCCGCTGGGCTCGATCTGGGCAGCGAGGTGACGCCGCGCGCGCTGCAGGTTCTCGCCCAACCCGGCCGCCGTCTCGACCGGCTCGAGCAGGTCGACGAGCATGGCGGTGAGGAAGGTGTTCATCTCGCGCCGCGGCGCCGTGAAGCGCGGGCCGCTGGTGTAGGAGGTGAGCCAATAGCCCGCCGCCTGCTGGCGCTCGCCGAGAGCCGTGATCGCGTGGCGCAGGCTGTCGGCGAGGGCGCCGTCCGCGCCGGACCCGGCCCCCCGCGGCGCCGCCTCCTGGCGGACGAGAGCACCGCTGCCGGCTGGCGGCGCCACGACGGTGAAGCGCCGCTCGGCCAGGAAATGGCGCTCGCCGTTGTCGTCGGCTTGCGCGAAGGCGGCCAGCAGATGCTCGCCGGGTGCGAGGCCTGCCGTGCCGAGCTTGATGGACCAGCCGGCCGGGCTCTGTTCGGAGAGAGCGGCCGCGACATCGGGCCGCGCGAAGAAGGCCGAGGTCGAGCCCGCCAGGTTGCCGTCCAGCAGGACCGCGGCATGCAGCGGCGTGCGGTGATCGGCGAGCGCCCAGCCGGCGACGACGAGCTTCTCGCCGGCGGTGACGGCGCCGGCGGCGGCGCGGCCGCCG
>DATKFK010000571.1:0-12005 GCA_035544375.1 Thermoanaerobaculia bacterium | reverse complement strand
CGGGCAGAGCACGACGGTGACGCCGGTCATGCCGGTGGTATCGGAGCCGTGGCCGATGGTGAAGCCGGCGATGGTCAGCTCGCGCGCCGGCGCCGGGAGGGGCGGGACATCCACGCCGCTATGTTACCCCTGCGACGATCGCCGCTTCGCGCCACCTGCGCCCTATCCAGCCGCTCGAATGGGCGAGTCTCTTCTGAATGAGCGGAGGCCGCCGGCTGTTCTTGCTCCTGCTGGCGGCCGCCAACACCGCGCTGGCGCTGGCGGCGTGGACCCGGCAGCCGTGGGCGAACGGCCCCGCCGAATGGCGCTGGGACTACCTGCCGGCGCGCGGGCTGGAGCCGAACCCCGTTGCGTGGCTCGTCATCCTGGCCGCGCTGGCCGGCCTGGGCGTGCTGTGGGGTCATCGCCGCCTCGCCACATGGCGGGGCGCGCCGCTCGCCGCGGTGGCCTGCGGCACCGCCTTCACCTTTGCCCTGGTCGCCGTCCAGCCGGGGGGATTCGCGCGGGTGACCGGCGCGCTGGTCTCGCGCAACAGCTTCGGGTACGTGTGGGACGCCGCTCTCGCCCCGTCCACCGGCGCGCTGCTGGCCGACTACCCGGCGGCCAGCGCCGGCCTCAACCAGCACTCGGTGACGCATCCCCCCGGAGCGCTGCTGGCGGTCCGCGCCCTGGGCTGGCTCGATCGGGCGATGCCGCCGCCGGCGGCCGGGCCCTTGGCGGCGGGTGGCACAGCTGGCGCGGAGGGTGGCGGCAGCCTGCCCTCCCTAGCAGTCGCCGCCATCGAGCGCGAGGTCGCGCGCGCCCGCAGGCACGGCAGACCGGTGCCGCAGCCGCCTCCGGGGCCGTGGGCAGTGGCCGCTCTCGGCGTGCTGGTCCCGGCGCTCTCGGCTCTTGCGGCCTGGCCGCTCTATCTGCTGGCCCGCCGGCTGGGTCAGCCGCGCGAGACGGCGCTCGCCGCCGCGGTGATGTGGCTGCTGGTGCCGGCGCGCTCCCTGTTCACGCCGTCGTTCGACCAGGCGCTGCCTGTGTTGCTGGTCGGCGCTGCCTGGCTGGCCGCCGGTGGCGGCCGCGCCCGCGCCGCGGCGGCGGGCCTGCTGTCCTTCGCCGCCTGCTTCGCCAGCTACGGTTGCCTGCCGGCGCTGCCGCTGGTGGCCGCTTGCGCCGTCGCCGCGCCTGCCGCCGCCGCGCGCCGGAACCGCCTCGACGAGGCGCCGAGCGCACCCGGCGACCTGGAGCGGGGCCGGCCAGAGGACAGGGCAAGAGGCCTGCTGCTTGCCGTCCGGGACTGGCAGCGCTGGGGCGCGCTGGCGCTTGGCTTCGTCGTTCCCTACCTGGTGCTTTGGATAGCGGCAGGCCACGATCCCTGGCACGCCCTGCGCGCCGCGCTGGCGCTGCACCATCAGATCGCCGTGGCGCCGCGCTCCTATGCCACCTGGCTGCTGTGGAACCCCTACGATTTCGCCCTGCTGCTGTCGCCGGGGGTGCTCGGCCTGGCCGCCGCCGCGTTGCTCGCGGGAGCGTGGCCACGCGAGAGTGAAGGCGCGCCGAGCGCGACGCCCGTGCTGCCCGCGCCCGGACGGCTGGCGGCCTGGACCTGGTGGTGTTTGCTGGCGCTGCTCCTGCTTTCGGGGAACGTGCGCGGCGAGGCCGGCAGGATCTGGTTGCCGTGGATGCCGTTCGCCTGCCTCTTCGCGGCCGCGACTATCGCTGGCCGCGAGGGAGCCCTAGTGCCGCAGGGCCCCAAGCGACGAGCCGTCGTGGCGTTGCTGCTGGCGACTGAAGCGGCACTCACGCTGGCGCTCGCCGCCGCCATGGTCTTCGTAAGCGCGAGCTAGCCCGTCCCAGAGGTTCGCGGCATAAGCCGACTGTCAACGACGCGAATTTCTAACTCGCGACACTAGGCTCCACATTTCGCACACCGTCTTGCTGCGGCGGCAGCGGCAGCTTCCTCTCTCGACTCCAGACATCGAGATCGGTAGGTCGTCGGCGTTAGTAGCGACCATCGGCCATCCGCGTTCTCCGCCTGTTTGGAAATCGCCAACCGGAGTCCGTCTACCAGGGAGGACCCCCGCACGGTGCTGGCTGCGTTGCGTGCCTGCCGGGTGCGGCAACAACCGCCTCCGAGGAGCTGACCTCGGACCCGACCAGAGAGGTGCAGCAATGAACGCGCATCATCCCTCGAAGCTCGCCGTGGCTGCGGCGCTGGCCGCGGCCATCATGCTCGCACCGCTGGCATCTGCCAGCACCGGCAGCGAGAACCCTTCCTCGCCCGAGATCGCCGGAACCTGTCCTAACTGCAGGGAGGCACCCGTTTGCCACCCGGACCACGCGGCCTGCAAGCAAGAGCCGCGGATCATCCGTTACACCTACCCTTCTGGCGCACTGACCGTGGAGGGCTCCGGGATCAAGCCGAGCTCGGGGCTGCGGCCAGACACTCCTGTCGCGGTCCGTGTCTGCTGTATCAATCCCTATCGTCACAGCGTCAACGTGAAAATCGACCAACAGACGTTCGACGAGCTGTATAAGGCGCCCTCGCAGGTGTCGAGCGAGCTCTTGCCGAGTACGCAGCCAGCGACTGACAAAGCTGCCACGAAGGCTATGGTATCTCCCGCGGACACTGTCCTTGCAGCCAAGGAGATGGACGCCAAAGTCGCCCTGCTCAATGCCGAGAAAACCCTGGATAGTGCCAACCAGCAGCTCGATGCCGCGTCCAGCAGCCTGAAGATTGCAACCGATGAGATGACAAAGTTCAACGCTCTCGATGCCCATGACCCGAATAGGGCTCAGGCGGTAACCGCAGAGTCGGCCGCCCAGAGGCTGCTCGACGAATGGACCGCGAAGGTCACAGAGGCCAAAGGCCAAGTGGCGGCGGCAAAGGCCACCTTGGCGCAAGCGAGGGCCGCAGAGGCCCAGGCCCAGGCAGGGCTCCCGGCGCAACTGATCGACTTCAACGATGACGCCGACCGGCTTGCGCTCGTCGACGAGTTCGTGGCGGCGCAGCGCGCCAGAGTGCTTCAGGTCGACGATCCTACGAGGCTACGTGGCCTCAGCCTCGCCGCGGCCTTCGTAACAGCGCAAGCGGCGCTCGACCCGGATGACCCGAGATTCTCGAACCTTCCGAATCCCCTTCCGTGCTCGAGCAAAGACTGCAGCCCCGCAGCTCTCATCCAGCTTCGCTCCGACCTCGCCAACGAGGTCGAGGAAGACTTCGCCGATCTGACCAGCGGATTCCAGAAAGCGCAAGCCGCCGATGCAGACACAGAGAAGACGCTGGCGCAGAAGGAAAGTGCCGCGGAGCGCGACCAGCACGCTGCAGACCTCTGCACGGACCGGCGATTGCACGCGAAATTGGAGCGGCAAGCCGCTCGGGAGAAGGCGACCGCGGCTGCGGCCCGCAAGAACGCGAAGAAACTGGTTACGCCCGAGATCGCCGGGCTCTTTGCCAAGGCGCAGAAGCGCCACGATGCCCTGACCAGCTCCCGGGCTCAGCGCGACCTGCAATTCGCGTCGGCGATGAGCGTCTACGCCAACGTCCTGGACCCGGACTTTGGCTGCCTGCTCTTCGGTCCCGTGGCGGCCACGGGCGACGAGATCGAGATTACGATCGAGACACCGCTGGCGGCGGACGCCGCCAACTTCACCCTGTCACCGGCGCCCGAGAAAACGGCCACCGGCGGTGGAGCCGGCAGCAAGAAGCCTGCGCCTGCCGCCGCACCGTCAAGCCAAGCGGCCCTGATCATCCCGGTCGTCGGCAATCACCGGCCCAGCTTCAGCACCGGCATTTTCTTCACCGGCCTGGTGAACCCGACCTTCTTCAGGGACTCGAACGGCTTCGTGCGCCAGCACGAGGACAGCTTCACGCCGGCCCTCGGAGCCATGGTTCACACTCCCCTCTGGTTCCCGTGCCCAGACTACAGCTTCCAGCTCAGCCTCGGCGTCGCGCTCAAGGACAGCAATCCGCTCTACTTGCTGGGCCCGAGTGTGATCATCGGCCGGCACCAGCGCACAGTGATCACGGCCGCCCTCGCCGGAGGCCAGGTCAGCCGCCTGAGCAATGGTATCCGCCCTGGGGACATGGTGCCGGCGACCACGCAGCTCACGACGGACAAGGTGTTTCGCTATGGCTTCCTGCTCGGCCTGACCTACAACTTTGGGGCCGCTACCCAGAGCAATAACAACTCGACCAGCTCCAAGGGCTCGGCCAAGTAAGCAGGAACGGAGGGAACAACCGGCGACGGCGCCTACTTCGGCTCGAGCACCACGTTGAGGTTGGAGTAGGTCCAGCCGACCGGCGGGAAGTATGCGCCATCGCCGATGCCGGTCTGGCCGAAGTCCACCACCAGCGGGTTGGCATTGGCGCTCAGATCGAACCACTGCGTCGGGCCGGCGATGGTGTAGATGACCGCGCCGCCCTGGGACACGTCGAGCTCGCACTGGTTGACGGTCAGGTCGTAGATCAGCCTCATGTGATAGCTGCTGTTCTGCTTCCAGGGACCGGGGGTCCTGACGAACACGTTCTCGACTCCCAGGTCGAGCAGCGTCTTCGAGTTGCGGTTGACGACCTGCACGGCGCAGAAGGGCTCGCGCAGCGAGCGCGTCTTGTTCGGCCGCCTGAAAGACATGACGCCGGTGAACAGGCCGGTGGGGAACACGCCGATGCGCAGGTCCCAGTCGATCGTCGCGCGCTTGAACACCACCCCCGGCTGTGCCGGCAGGTCGTAGAGCTGCTCGGAGTTGCTGGCCGTCGCGTTGAGGAAGATGCCGGGGACGCTGAAGGTGACGTTGTTGCCGCCGCCGCCCGGGCCGCCGCCCGGAAACCCGGGACCGAGGCTGCCGGTGAGCGCCGGCGACGGGCCGACGAACTGGACCGCTGCGCCGCCGGGTTGATAGACCATGGCGAAGGCGAAGAACGTGTGGTCGCAGCTCGCGACGATGCGCCCGTCGGCGATCAGCTGGGCGCCCAGGGTCGCCAGGACGTCCGGGAAGTCGCGCCGCGACAGCGGCGGCAGCGACAGGGTCGCCACCGGCGCCAGTGCGTGGCCGTCCGGGGAGAAGGCGGCGACGGCGCACTGCGCGGCGCTGCCGTCGAGGTTGATCAGCGAGAAGTCGGTGATCATGCCGCCGGCGCTGCGCTCCAAGCCGAGGAGCTCCACGAACCCCCCCGCCGCCAGCGCGTTGTCCTGGCTGACCGCCGGGATGGTGGCGGTGCCCAGCAGGTTGCCGTTCGCGTCCGTCACCTCCAGGCGGGCGCCCACCACCAGCTGCTGCGCGCCGCTGACTTCCAGCAGGCCGCTCTGTCCGGTGGGAGCCGCGCCGGTCAGGGCCGCGGTGGCGCTCGGCGGCACGGTGACGTTGCCGCTGGCCGCCTTTTGCGTGGTGCCGTCGATGCCCTGCGGAATGAAGAGGGTCGCGAAATGGCGCGGCGACTGATCGGGATTGGAGATCCAGACCCTGGTCGCGTAGGTGGCGCCGCCGATCGAGACCTGGCTCGCCAGCGGCACGAAGACGTCGCCCGCCAGGGCGGGAGCGGGCAGCAGGGCCAGCGCACCGGCGGCGGACAGCAGGAGCGTGATCGAGGCTCTCATCCTGTTCACTACCGACCTCCCAGGGCCTGCGGTGACGCCCTCCTCGAGGGCCGGTCACCGGATTTTGGGGGCCGGTCTGCCGGAGCTGCCGGCATGCCGGCGTGCCAAAAGCACGGTTTTGCAGCCATTGTAGAGGAAGCCATCGCTCTATGCAACCAAAATTGTGCAATCCCGGCGTCCGAGTTGCGGCCCGGCACGATCGCGACTACCCTATTGGCCCTGCGGAGGGACGATGGCGGAGATCCAATGGCAGCCGTCCTCGCTGGTATGGAACTGGCGGGCGGCGGCGGACGCGGGCGACGCTCGCGGGGAAGCGGCGGCGGCGCGGCGCCAGGGCGCCATCGGCGGCGGCGTGGGCCTGGCGGTGGCCGCGGCGCTGGCTTTCCTGCTGCGCCGCACCGGGCTCGCCGCGGCGGTCGCGGCGGTCGCGATCGCCGTCGCGCTGCTGGCCCTGGCCACGCCGCTGACTCTCTACCGGCAGCTGCGCGGCGCGCTCGACCGGCTCGGCAGCTGGGTCGGCACCGCCGTCACCTGGCTGCTGATGACCGTCCTCTTCTACCTGCTGTTCCTGCCGGTCGGGCTGGTCCTGCGCGCCACGGGCAAGCTGGCCTTCACCCGCTTCGCCGACCCCGCCCTCGCCACCTACTGGACGACGACCGCAGACCGCGTCCCTACCGCCGAGTCGTACCGCAAGCAGTTTTGACGTGAAGCTCCTCGGCATCAGCTGCTACTACCACGACTCGGCGGCCTGCTTGATCGACGCGGGCCGCATCGTGGCCGCGGCGCAGGAGGAGCGCTTCACCCGCATCAAGCACGACAGCGCCTTCCCGGTCAATGCGGTGCGCTACTGCCTGGCGCAAGCCGGCGACGGCCCCGGCAAGGCGGCCCGCCTCGACGGGGTGGTCTTCTACGACAAGCCGCTGCTCAAGTTCCACCGCATCCTCGAGACCTACCTCGCGGTCGCGCCGCGCGGGCTGCGCTCCTACGTGCAGGCGCTGCCGCTGTGGCTGCGCGAGAAGCTGTGGATCCCGCCGCGCATCGAGGAGGCGCTCGCGCTCTGCGGCGCGGACGGCCACCCGCCGATCTACTTCACCGAGCACCACGAGTCGCATGCCGCCAGCGCCTTCTATCCTTCGCCGTTCGACCAGGCGGCGGTGCTGACGCTCGACGGGGTGGGGGAATGGGCCACCACCACCATCGGCATCGGCGAGGGCGAGCGCCTGCGCCTGGTGCGCGAGATCAAGTTCCCGCACTCGCTCGGGCTGCTCTACTCGGCCTTCACCTATTTCACCGGCTTCAAGGTCAACTCGGGCGAGTACAAGCTCATGGGGCTCGCCCCCTACGGCACCGGCCGCTACACCGACCTGATCAAGCGGGAGCTGATCGACCTCAAGGAGGACGGCTCCTTCCGCCTGAACATGGAGTACTTCGGCTACCTGGACGGCCTCGAGATGACCAACGACCGCTTCGCGGCGCTGTTCGGCGGGCCGGCGCGCCGGCCGGAGTCGCCGATCGGCGTCCGCGAGATGGACCTCGCCCGTTCGATCCAGGAGGTGACCGAGGAGGTGGTGCTCAAGCTGGCGCGGCACGCCCGCGAGCTGACCGGCCAGCGCTACCTGTGCCTGGCCGGCGGCGTGGCGCTCAACTGCGTCGCCAACGGCATCCTGCTGCGCGCCGGGATCTTCGACGACCTGTGGATCCAGCCGGCGGCCGGCGACGCCGGCGGCGCCCTGGGCGCGCCGCTCGCGCTGTGGCACAACGCCATGGGCAAGCCGCGGGTCACCGTCACCGGCCTGGCCGGCAAGCGCCGCGACCTGATGCAGGGCGCCTTGCTGGGCCCCGACTTCAGCGCCGGGCAGATCCGCGAGTACCTCGACCACCAGGGGCTGCCCTACGAGGAGCTGGCCGATGGCGACTGGGCGCCGCGCATCGCCCGGCTGATCGCCGGCGGCAACGTCGTCGGCCTGTGCCACGGCCGCATGGAGTTCGGCCCGCGGGCGCTCGGCAACCGCTCGATCGTCGGCGACGCCCGCTCGCCACGCATGCAGTCGATCATGAACCTCAAGATCAAGTACCGGGAGAGCTTCCGGCCGTTCGCTCCGACGGTGCTCGAGGAGCGCGTCGGCGACTATTTCGAGCTCGACCGGCCGTCGCCCTACATGCTCCTGGTGGCGGACGTGGTAAGTTCGCGGCGGGTGCCGCGCCAGGGCGACGAGCAGGGCCTGCCGCTGGTCGAATGGGTCAACCGGCCGCGCTCGGACATCCCGGCGATCACTCACGTAGACTATTCGGCGCGCATCCAGACGGTCTCGAGCGAGGAGAATCCCCGCTACCATGCGCTGCTCGCCGAGTTCGAGCGGCAGACCGGCTATGGCGTGATCGTCAACACCAGCTTCAACGTGCGCGGCGAGCCGATCGTCTGCACGCCGGAGGATGCGTACCGCTGTTTCATGCGCACCGAGATGGACTACCTGGTGCTGGGGCCCTTCTTGATCGAGAAGCTTGCACAGCCGCCGTTCGCCGACCGCGGCAACTGGCGTCAGGACTTCCAGCTGGATTAGCAGCGTCGTTGCAGCTCGCCGGCCTCCCCGCGGCACAGTCGCGTCAGAGCGGGGCACCGGCGCCGAGGAGAAAGACAGTCATGGGCAAGCTCCGTTACGTCGGCTCGTTCATGGGCGAGATCTTCCAGTTCGCCCGCCAGCACAAGGTCTACTGGATCGTGCCGTTCGTGCTCATCCTGGCGCTGGTGATCGTTCTGGTGGTGACCAGCCAGGCCGCCGCGCCGTTCATCTACACGCTGTTCTAGCCGCCGCCGCCGTGAAGGCCAAGCTGGCCCTGGCAGCCGCCGCGACCGTGCTGGCGCTGCTCGTGGGCGAGGCGGCGCTGCGCATCGCCGGCATCTCCTATCCCAACTTCTACCGTCCCGACCCCGAGCGCGGCTGGTCGCTGCGGCCGGGGGCCGAGGGGTGGTGGCGCAAGGAGGGGCTGGCCTACGTGCGCATCAGCAGCGCCGGGCTGCGCGACGTCGAGCACGCCGCCGCGAAGCCGCCCGGGTGCCTGCGCATCGCGGTGCTCGGCGACTCCTGCGCCGAGGCGCTGCAGGTGCCGGTCGCCCAGACGTTCTGGAAGCTGCTGGAGCGGCAGCTCGCGGCCTGTCCGGCGGCCCGCGGCCGCGCCGTCGAGGCGCTCGACTTCGGCGTGGCCGGCTACGGCACCGCCCAGGAGCTGCTGACCCTGAGGCGGCAGGTCTGGCGCTTCCAGCCGGACCTGGTGCTGCTCGCCTTCTATCCCGGCAACGATGTGCGCAACAACGCCCGCCCGCTCGAGCAGGACCCGCTGCGCCCCTACTTCACCCTCGGTCCGGGCGGCAGCCTGGCGCTCGACGACTCCTTTCGGGCATCCGCCGGCTACCGCCTGCGGCAGACGCCGGCGGCCCGGCTGGCGTATGCCGCCTACGACCACCTCCGTCTGCTGCAGCTCGCCAAGCAGGGCAAGAGCGTGGTGGACGGCTGGATCGGCGCCGCCAAGGCGCGCAGCAAGGAAGAGGGCGAGGCGCTGCAGGAGCTGGGTCTGGACAACGCGGTCTACTCGCCGCCGCGGGACCGGGACTGGCACGCCGCCTGGAGCGTCACCGAGGCGATGATCGCCGCCATGCGTGACGACGCCGCCGCCCACCGCGTGCCGTTCGGGGCCGTGGTGCTCACGACCGGCATCCAGGTCAACCCTGATCGAGAGGTGCGAGAGGTCTTCCTGCGCAAGCTGGGATTGGCCGACCTCTTCTACCCGGGAAGGCGTCTCGCCGCCTTCGGGCAAGCCGCCGGCATTCCGGTCCTCGACCTGGGCCCCCCGCTGCAACAGCTGGCGGTCCGCGAGCACGTCTACCTGCACGGCTCGTCCAACACCGCCCCAGGAGAGGGCCACTGGAACGCCAAAGGCCACGCCGCCGCCGCCCCCCTGATCGCCGCCTGGCTATGCCAAGAGGTCCTCGGCCAGAACCATTAGGCTTTCACCGCTGCGACCAAGAGGCTGGCTGCCGGAGAGCCGGTGACCGAAGGTGGGGGGAGGTCGGGTGCCGCCGGGCTCCCGGGTGGCGACTCAAAGAGGCGAGGCAAGAACCCTCGATCTCGCCACCACCCCTGACCGAGCCTCGGCGGTCGCCAGCCGAGAGCCCGGCGGCGCCCGACCGGGGGGTGCCAACCGGAGGTGTGCGACAATGAGCGAATATGCGATTCAAGCCGATCCACGGCATCATGGCCGTGGTACTCTTCACGGGTATCGTCGTGGTGGCCGACCTGGCGCTCGAAGGGCGATTCGGCCGGCCTCCTTACGAGCGGGTTGCCGCCGGACCGGACGGGGCGGTGAGGATCAGCCTTGCCGGACTCGGGCCGCAGCAGGTGCGGTTCTACCACTTCCTCAATCCCTCCAACCAGGAAGTCTGGTTCTTCGTCGGCCGCGACGCCTCCGGACAGGTGCAGGTCGCCTTCGACGCGTCCGAGGTGTGCGCCAAGGGCAAGCGCGGGTTCCGTCACGAGGGCGAATGGATGGTGTGCAACAAGTGCGACAAATCCTTCCGGCTCGCCGAGATGAACGCCGGGGGCGGCGGCTGCAAGCCGGTGCCGTTGCGGTTCCAGCTCGCCGGCGGCGAGCTGCTGATCGCCCAGGCCGACGTCCTTGCGGGATGGCGCCTCTTCCATTAGCTCCCCCACGGGAGCGCGGCCCGCAGGCGCCGCGGACGCCATGGGGCGGCAGCGGCCGCACAAATGGCAACTGCCTTGAAATCAGAGCTTTGACGGACATGCACGGGATGGTGTATCGTCGCGCGGTCCGGAAAGGATAGTCATGTGCGCAGCCGACCTCGTGCTCTACGAAGAGGAGTTCAAGCACCTCGAAGAGGCGCTGCGCCGCCTGCGGCAGGAGGCTAACGGCAAGGCTGTCTTCCTGATCGACAAGAACGGCCAGCAGATCGCCGCGGCCGGCGAGATCGAGCAGTTCGACACCACCTCGCTGGCCTCCCTGACGGCCGGCAACGTGGCCGCGACGGACGGCCTCGCCAAGCTGATCGGCGAGCGCGAGTTCTCGGTCCTGTTCCACGAGGGGCAGCAGGACCACATCCACATCTCGATCGTGGCCAAGCGCGCGATCCTGGTCGTGATCTTCGACGACCGGTCGTCGCTCGGCCTGGTGCGGCTGCGCGTCAAGCGCGCCAATGGCGACCTCGAGAGGATCTTCGAGGTCATGGTGCAGAAGGGCGACAGAGACGCCCAGGGGCCTTCGCACTCGAGCCCCTTCGCCGAGATCACCGACGACGATATCGACGCGCTCTTCGGGGAGTAGCAGCCGGTCCCGGCTACTCAGGCTGGCTCGCGAGACCGGCGGCGGCTCCCCCGTGCGGCCGTGCCAGGGCGCGGCCCCGGGAAGCGTTTCGACCCCGGGCGGCAAGAGCGGCAGGTCGCGGAGTGAGGCAAGCGGATGACCTTCATCAATTACGCCAGCAAGGAGATCAACTGCAAGATCGTCTACTACGGCCCCGGGTTGTGCGGCAAGACGACCAACTTGCAGTACATCTACAACAAGACCTCTCCCGACTCGAAGGGGAAGATGATCTCGCTGGCCACCGAGGCCGACCGCACGCTGTTCTTCGACTTCCTGCCACTGGACCTTGGCAGCATCCGCGGCTTCACCACCCGTTTTCATCTCTACACCGTGCCCGGGCAGGTGTTCTACGACGCCAGCCGCAAGCTGATCCTGAAGGGCGTCGACGGCGTGGTCTTCGTGGCCGACAGCCAGACGGAGCGCATGGAGGCCAACATCGAGTCGATCCGCAACCTGGAACAGAACTTGAAGGAGCATGGATTCGATCTCGCTGTCATCCCCTATGCCCTGCAATTCAACAAACGCGACCTTGGCAACGTAGCGCCGGCCGAAGAGATGTACCGCACTCTCAATTACAAGCGTGAGCCCACCTTCGAGGCCATTGCCACCACCGGCGTGGGGGTCTTCGACACCCTCAAGTCGGTCGCCAAGCAGATCCTCATCGAGCTCAAGAAACGTTAGAACGAAGATGGTCGCCGAAGCGAAGGGGAGGGGGCGTCCCCTTCCCCCCGGAGGGTGGGAAGGGGATCGAGGGGTTGCGGGGGAGATCCGATAGATGCTTCGCGTAGTCCTCGATCGCCTGCTACTGGCACCTGTTTCATGGCTCGGGGTCGCCGTAGGCGGTGGACGCTAAGAGGTGAAGGACGCGGTGCCGATGGCGGGTCCCGGCCTGGACGGCAGCTCCCTGGTGGCGATCGGCGGCGGCACCGGCCTGTCGGCGCTGCTGCGCGGCTTGAAGCATCACGTCGGCTCGCCGCGTCTCGGCCGCCTCACCGGGGTGGTCACCGTCACCGACGACGGCGGCTCGTCGGGCCGCCTGCGCAAGGA
>DATKFK010000570.1:0-2331 GCA_035544375.1 Thermoanaerobaculia bacterium | reverse complement strand
GCCGTCGTTGTTGACCGCGGAGCCAAGGACGACGGCTTGGATGGTGTCGCGGTCGGCGAGCGCCCGGTCGAGCCGCTTGAGCACCACCGCTCCCGCCCCGTTGCCGAACACCGTCCCGCGCGCCCGCGCGTCGAAGGAGCGGTTGTGGCCGTCGGGCGAGAGGATGCCCGCCTCCTGGTACAGGTAGCCCGCTTTCTGGGGCAGCCGCAGGGAGATCCCACCCGCCAGCGCCATGTCGCACTCGCCGTTGAGGAGGCTCTCGCAGGCCAGGTGGACGCCGACCAGCGCCGACGAGCAGGCGGTCTGCACCGTCATGCTGGGACCGCGCAGGTCGAGCCGGTAGGATACGAAGGTCGCCAGGTAGTCCTTGTCGTTGGCGAACAGGGTCGGGAGGTGACCCGTCGCGGCAAGCAGCTCGGGGTTCGACGACAGGTGATAGAGGAAGTAGTCGCTGATGCGCGCGCCGGCATAGACGCCGATGCGGCCGGCGAAGGCGCGGGGATCGTAGCCCGCGTTCTCGAACGCCTCCCAGGCGCATTCCAGGAAGACCCGCTGCTGGGGGTCGAGGATCTCGGCCTCGCGCGGGCTGACGCCGAAGAAGGGGGCGTCGAACAGCTCGATGTCGTCGACCCAGGAGGCCGCCCTGACGTAGAGCGGGTCGGCGGCGGTGGCGTCGTCCACCCCCGCCTCCCGCAGCTCCTCGCCGGTGAGCGGCAGTATGCTTTCCACGCCGCGCTCGAGGTTGTCCCAGAAGGCCTCCGGGTCGGCCGCCTGGGGCAGACGGCAGGCGAGCCCGATGATGGCTACCGCATCGGCCGGCTGGCTGCCGTCCGTCCGGCTACTCATCGCCGCCTCCTGCCGGCGGGGCGCCCTCGCCGCCTCCCGCCTCCTCGCCGCGCCGCCGCCGCCGCGCCGCGCGCCGCTCCTGGGCGCGGGCCCGGTCCGCCTGCAACGCCGCACCCGGCTGCTCGCCGGGGGCCAGTATGGAGGCGAGGAAGCGCGGCGTCGGATTGGAGAAGAGCCTGGTGATCGGCAGCTCGGCGCCGAGCAGCTCCTGTAGCCGGCGGTGCACCCGCACCACCTCCACCGAATGGCCGCCGAGAGCGAAGAAGTTGTCGTCAAGCCCGATCCGCTCGATGCCGAGGACCTCGCTCCACACCGCCACCACCAGCCGCTCGGGCTCGGTGCGCGGCGCCACGTAGACCGAGTGCGGCGCCGCCTCGGGCGCCCGCAGCTGGTCGGCCAGCGCCTTGCGGTCCACCTTGCCGTTCGCGCTGAGCGGCAGGCGGTCGAGCGTCACGACGCTCGCGGGCACCATGTACTCGGGCAGCCGCGCGGCGAGATAGCCGCGCACCTCGGCCGCCAGCTCGCCCGCGCCGGCGCTGCCGCCGGCCAGGGCGTCGCCGTCGGGCAGGGCGCCGCCGAGGAAGCTGTGCACGAGCACCAGCTCCCGGTCCAGCACCGGTCCGAGGCGGCGCCGCAGGGAGGCGGCGTCCATCGCGCCGATCGGACAGAGGCCGATGCCGGCCGCGGGTGCGGTCTCCATCAACGCCTGGCCCAGGGCACCGGCCTCGAGGGCGGCGAGGTCGCGCCAGCCGGGAGCGCCGGCGTCCGCCGCGGCGTCCTCCCGCGGGGGAGCGGCGAAGAGCAGCAGAGAGAAGGCCGCCTGCGCGAAGACCGCCCGGTTCGCCGGCACGTGCAGCTCCGCGTCCAGGGGGTCCCCGGCCAGCAGCAGCTCGGGCCCGCCCTCGCCGGAGCCGAGCCGGTAGACGCCCGCCTCGAGGCCGGCCAGCCGGTCTGGCTTGACCGCCAGCAGCATTTCGAGGCGAGGCGGCGCCTCGCCGGGGCCGGCGCCGGGGACCGAGAGACCAAGCAGGCGGGTCCGGCTCGCCGCCAGCCAGGCGCCGAGGTCGGCGCTCGGCAGCGGCCGCGGCGAGAGCTCGCGGTGGGTCCGCCGGCGAGCGTAAAGGCGGCGGCGCGCCTCGTCCAAGGATGCGCTCGCCGGGTCGAATCGCGGGGTCTCCGGGCCGAGAGCGCGCAGCCCCGGCTCGCCGAGCTTCCACAGCAGCGCTTCTTCGGCGCCCAGCTCCGGCGTCGCGGCTGGCGCCATGCCCGGCGCGAGGATCGGCGGCCGGCGCGCCGGCGCGCCGCCGGCCGGGGCGGCTGGTGCCGGCGCGGCGCCGGCGGCCAGCGCCAGCAGGAAGAGGTGGCCGGCGTCGAGCGCGAAATGCCGGCGCCAGGGCCCGAGGTCGAGCGCCGGCAGGGGCACCAGGGTGAGCCCGGCGGCGGCCGCCGCCGTGCGCAGCAGGTGGACGAGGTAGCCCGCCTCCA
>DATKFK010000569.1:0-4042 GCA_035544375.1 Thermoanaerobaculia bacterium | reverse complement strand
TACTGTCCACAGAGCGCGCACTACGACACGGGAGTCGAGCGCCAGGGCCTGCTGCCGCTCGACGAGGTGCTCGAGAAGGCGCGCCAGGCGCGCGCCGGCGGCTCGACCCGTTTCTGCATGGGAGCGGCGTGGCGGCAGGTCCGCGACGGCGAGGAGCTGGAACGCGTGCTGGCGATGGTGCGCGGCGTTCGCGAGCTGGGGTTGGAGGCCTGCTGCACGCTGGGCATGCTCACCCGCGGGCAGGCCGAGCGCCTGGCCGAGGCCTGGCTCACCGCCTACAACCACAACCTCGACACCGGCCCCGATTACTATCGCCGGATCATCACCACCCGCACCTACGACGACCGCCTGCGCACCCTCGAGCACGTCCGCGCGGCGGGGATCACGGTCTGCTCGGGCGGCATCCTGGGCATGGGGGAGAGCCGCGGCGACCGCGTCGCCATGCTGGGGGTGCTGTCGCGCCTCGACCCGCACCCCGAGAGCGTGCCGATCAACGCCCTGGTGCGCGTCGCCGGCACGCCGCTCGCCGAGTGCCCGCCGCTCGATCCCCTGGACCTGGTGCGCATGATCGCGGCCGCCCGGATCACCATGCCGGCGAGCTTCGTGCGCCTCTCGGCCGGACGCACCGAGATGTCGGCGGAGACCCAGGCGCTCTGCTTCCTGGCCGGCGCCAACTCGATCTTCACCGGCGAACGGCTGCTGACGACGCCCAACCCCGGCCAGGACCACGACCGGGCACTGCTCGGGCGGCTGGGCCTGTCGCCGCTCTGAGGCAAGGCGTGGGGTCCACGCTTGCCGACGAGCTCGCCGGCCGCCTGGCGACGCTGGCCGACCAGGGGCTGTCGCGCTCGCTGCGGCCCGCCGCCGGCCTGGACTTCAGCTCCAACGACTACCTCGGCCTGGCCCGCGACCCGGAGCTGCGCGCCGCGCTGCTCGCCCGCCTGGCGGCGCTGCCGGCAGGCGAGCCCCTGGGCGCGCCGGCTTCGCGGCTGCTGCGCGGCCACACCCGCCTGCACGCCGACCTCGAGCGCCGGCTGGCCGCCTGGAAGGGGACGGAGGCCGCGCTGCTCTTCGCGAGCGGCTACCAGGCGAACGTCGGCCTGCTGACCGCGCTCCTCGGTCCGCGCGACCGCGCGCTGTCGGACGCGCTGAACCACGCCAGCCTGATCGACGGCCTGCGCCTGGCAGGCTGCCGGCGGGTGATCTACCCCCATCTCGACCTCGCGGCGGTGGGGCGGGCGCTGGCGCAGCCGCACCCCGAAGGGCGCACCTTCCTGGTCACCGAATCCCTGTTCAGCATGGAGGGCGACATCGCGCCGCTCGACCGTTACGCCGAGCTGGCGGCCCGCCACGGCGCCGAGCTGATCGTCGACGACGCGCACGCCACGGGACTGTACGGCGCGGCGCGCGGCTCGGGCCTCTGCGAGGCGTTCGGCGTGGAGCGGCGGGTGACGGCGGCGGTCTCGACCCTGGGCAAGGCGGTGGGCCTCGCGGGAGCCTTCGTCGCCGGCCCGCGGCCGCTCGTCGAGTACCTGGTCAACCGCTGCCGTGCTTTCGTCTTCACCACCGCGCCGCCGCCGCTGCTGCTGCACGCGGTGGACGCGGCGCTCGACCGCATCGCCGCCGCGCCGCAGCTGCGGCAGCGGGCGCTCGATCTCGCCGAACGGCTGCGGCGCCGCCTGGCTGCGCTGGCGGCAAACGGCGCGCTCGGCGGCGAGCGCCCCCGAGGCGCCGGTCCGATCGTGCCGCTGCTGGTGGGCGACAACGGCCGGGCGGTCGCCGCCGCCGAGCGCCTCGCCGCGCTGGGGTTCGACGTGCGCGCCATCCGGCCGCCGACCGTGCCGCCGGGAACCGCCCGCCTGCGCGTCTCGGTGCACGCCGACCACACCGAGGCCGAGATCGACGCCCTGTCCGACGCGCTCGCCGAAGCGCTGGCGGCTGCCGGCGCCCCGTCGGCGGCCGCCGCGGAGGCGCCTTGACCCTGGCCATCGTCGGCACCGGCACCGACGTCGGCAAGACCGTGGTGGCCGCCACCCTGCTGGCGCGCTACGGCGCCGAGATCCCGCTCGCCTACTGGAAGCCGGTCGCCACCGGCTCCCGCGACGGCCGTGACACGGCGACGGTCGAGGCGCTGGCCGGCGACCGCGCTGCCATCCTGCCCGAGAGCTGCCTGTTCGTGGAGCCGCTGTCGCCCCACCTCGCGGCCCGCCTCGAAGGCCGCCGCATCGAGCCGGCGGCGCTGCTGGCCGATTTCGATCGCCACCGCGCCATGGGCCGCACCCTGGTGATCGAGACCGCCGGCGGCCTGCTGGTGCCGCTGGTTGACGGAGAAGGCGACCGCGGCGGCGAAGACCAGGGCGAAGGTGAAACCCACGGCCACGACCGCGGCGGTTGGCCCTTTCGTCTGCCGCCTCCGGGGAGCGCCGTGCCGGCCGTCACCGGCACCGCTGGCACCGCTCCGTCCGGCGCTCCGTCCGGCGGCACCGCCGCCGCTTGCTACCTGCAAGCCGACCTCCTCGTGGACATGGCCCGCCGCGCGCCACTCGCCTGCCTGGTCGTCGCCCGCTCCGGCCTGGGCACCATCAACCACACGCTGCTGACGCTCGAAGCGCTGCGAATGCGGGGGCTGGCCCTGGCCGGCGTGGTGCTCGACGGGCCGCCGAACCGCGAGAACCGCCTGGCGATCCAGCGGTTCGGCGGTGTCGATGCGATCTTCGAGCTGCCGTACCTGGCGCCGCTGGACCGCGAGGAAGTGGCGGCGGCGACGCGTCACTTCGACCCCCAGGGTCACCTGGCACCGCTGCTCCGCCTGCGGCGCCACCCCACCGGTTCCGGCAGCCGTGCGGGCGACGGCAGCGAGGGGCGCATCGAAACCGGGCGTGGCGGGCGTTCCCGGCGGACCCTCCCGAGGCCCACGACATGAGCAGTCCGCGGAGCCCCAAACGCCCGGCGAGCCCGAAAAGCCCGGCAAGCCCAGGCAGTCCGGCGAGCCCAGCCGGCCCGGCGAGCCCCGAAAACCCGCGGCTCCCCTCGGCCGCCCCGCTCCCGGCGTGGGTCGAGGCCGACCGGCGCCACGTCTGGCACCCTTACACCCAGGCGCAGACCGCCCCGCCGCCGCTGCCGGTGGTGCGCGCCGAAGGGGTCTATCTCTACACCGCCGACGGCCGGCGGCTGCTCGACGGCATCTCCTCGTGGTGGGTGAACATCCACGGCCACAACCACCCGCGCCTCAACCGTGCGCTGGCGGCGCAGGCCGAACGGCTGGCGCAGGTGATCTTCGCCGGCCTGACCCACGAGCCGGCGGCGCGGCTGGCGGCGGCCCTGGCGGAGCGCGTCCCCGGCCGGCTGCCCTGGGTGTTCTACGTCGACGACGGCTCGACCGCGGTCGAGGCGGCGCTCAAGATGGCGTACCAGCACTGGCGCCACCGCGGCGAGCCGGACCGCACCCTGTTCGTCGCCTTCGACGACGCCTACCACGGCGACACCTTCGGCGCCATGGCGGCCGGCGGCGTGGCCGCCTTCCATGCCGCCTTCAGCGAGCTGTTCTTCGCGGTGCGCCGCGCCCGGACGCCGCACTCGGCGGCGGCCGGCTCGGCCTCGCCGCCGCTCGCCGAGATCCTGGACCGCGAAGGGGAGCGGGTGGCGGCGGTGATCCTCGAGCCGATGCTCCAGGGCGCGGGAGGCATGCTGGTGCAGCCGCCGGCCTTCCTGCGCGAGGTGCGCGAGCTCGCCAGCCGCCATGGCGTGCCGCTGATCGCCGACGAGGTGCTCACCGGCTTCGGCCGCACCGGCCGGCTGTTCGCCTGCGAGCACGGTCCCATCGCGCCCGACCTGCTGTGCCTGTCGAAGGCGCTGACCGGCGGCTACCTGCCGCTCGCCGCGACGCTGGCCAGCGACGAGATCTACCGGTCCTTCCTGTCGACGGACCGCTCCCGCACCTTCTTCCATGGCCACTCGTTCACCGCCAACGCCCTGGCGTGCGCCGTGGCGCTCGAGAGCCTGGCCCTGTTCGAGGAGGAGGACCGCCTGGGCCGCATCGCGC
>DATKFK010000568.1:0-5475 GCA_035544375.1 Thermoanaerobaculia bacterium | reverse complement strand
TGAACTACCAGTCGATCGGGTCGGGGGGCGGCATCCAGCAGATCGAGGCCAAGACCGTGGACTTCGGCGCTTCGGACAAGCCGCTCGAGCCGAAGGATCTCGATGCCCACGGCCTGATGCAGTTCCCGATGATCATGGGCGGCGTGGTGCCGGTGGTGAACATCAAGGGCATCGGCCCCGGGCAGGTCCACTTGAACGGCGCGGTGCTGGCCGAAATCTACGTCGGCAAGATCAAGCGCTGGAACGAGGCGGCGATCAAGGCGCTGAACCCCTCGCTGGCGCTGCCCGACGAGGCCATCTCGGTCGTCCACCGCTCGGACGGCTCGGGCACCACCTTCATCTTCACCCACTCCCTCTCCGAGGTCAGCCCGGAATGGAAGCAGAAGGTCGGCGAGGACGCCTCGGTGGCGTGGCCGACCGGGGTGGGCGGCAAGGGCAACGAGGGCGTCGCCGCCTACGCCAGCCGCATCAACGGCGCCATCGGCTACGTCGAGTACGCCTACGCGCTGCAGAACAAGCTCGCCTACGTGCTGCTGCAGAACAAGGCCGGCAGGTTCGTCAAGCCGAGCGCCGAGACCTTCCAGGCCGCGGCCGCCAACGCCGACTGGCCGAAGGCGCCGGGCTTCTACCTGCTGCTCACCAACCAGCCCGGGGCCGAGTCCTGGCCGATCACCGGCGCCAGCTTCATCCTTATCTACAAGGACCCGCCGAAGCTCGAGAACACCAGGGCGGTGCTGGACTTCTTCGACTGGGCGTACCACAACGGCGCCCAGATGGCGGCCCAGCTCGACTACGTGCCGATTCCGGCCAACGTCGTGAAGCTGGTCGAGGACACCTGGGCCAAGCAGGTGAAGGCCGCCGGCAAGCCCGTCTGGACCGGCGCCAAGGTGGGCAAGGCCAACGGCAAGCCCGTCTCGGCCGCCGCCGGCAGACGTTGAGCCGTCGACGGAGCTGATGCGCGCACCCGAGACGCCCCTCATGGCTCAAACCGGCCAAACCGGCCAGATCGGCCAGATCGGCCAAGCCAGCCCGGCAGGCCCGGCCGCCCCGCTCCCCGGGGGCGCCGCCGGGCGTGCCCCGGGCGAGCCCGGCGGCACGTCCCTGGTCCCCCAGGGGCGCGTCGCCGCGCACGCCCGCGGCCAGCGGCTCGCCGACCGCCTGTTCCAGGGCGGCACGCTGTTCTTCGCCTTCGTGGTGTTTTCGCTGCTGGCGGCCATCCTGCTGTCGCTGTACTGGGGGAGCCTGCCGGCGTTGCATCGCTTCGGCCTCCACGGCTTCGCCGCCAGCCGCGATTGGAACCCGGTCACCAAGCAGTTCGGCGGCCTGGTCGACATCTACGGCACGCTGGTGACCTCGGCGATCGCCATGCTGTTCGGCATCCCGATCAGCTTCGGCATCGCGCTCTTCGTCACCGAGCTGTGCCCGCGCTGGCTCAAGCAGCCGCTGGCCACCGCCATCGAGCTGCTGGCGGCGATCCCCAGCATCATCTATGGCATCTGGGGCCTGTTCGTGCTGGCGCCGCTGCTCGCCGATCACGTGCAGCCCTGGATGACCGATCACCTCGGCGGCTGGCCGCTCGTCGGTTCGCTCTTCCAGGGGCCGCCTTTGGGGATCGGCATGTTCACCGCCGGGATCATCCTGGCGATCATGGTCATCCCCTTCATCTCGGCGGTCATGCGCGACGTCTTCGAAACCGTGCCCGCGATCCTCAAGGAGTCGACCTACGCCGTCGGCGCCACCACCTGGGAGGTGGTGTCGCACATCGTCCTGCCCTACGCCCGGGTCGGGGTGGCGGGCGGCATCATGCTCGGCCTGGGGCGCGCCCTGGGCGAGACCATGGCGGTGACCTTCGTGATCGGCAACGCCCACGAGCTGAGCACGTCGCTGTTCATGCCCGGCAACACCATCTCCGCGCACCTCGCCAACGAGTTCTCCGAGGCCATCGGCGACGTCTACATCTCGTCGCTGATCACCCTCGGCCTGATCCTCTTCATCATCACCTTCGTCGTCCTGGCGTTCTCGAAGCTGCTGCTGCTGCGGCTGCAACGCATGGAAGGGAGGCCGAGCTGATGGCGGCCCTCGCTCCAACACCGCCGGCACCGCCGTCGCCGATCGCCGGACCGCCGGACCCGACGGAGCCGCAGGCTCCCGCCAGGCCGGCATCCTACAAGGAGGTCTACTCGAGCGCCCTCTACAGGCGGCGCCGCTGGACCAACAAGGCGGCGCTGGCGCTGTCGGTCGGCACCATGGGGATCGGGCTCTTCTTCCTGGCCTGGATCCTGTGGACGCTGGCGGTGCGCGGCCTGGTCGCGCTGCGGCCCATCGTGTTCCTGCAATCGACGCCGCCTCCGGGGAGCTCCGGCGGCCTGATCAACGCCATCTGCGGCAGCCTGCTGATGACCGCGGTGGGCATCCTGGTGGGGGCGCCGGTGGGCATCATGGCGGGCACCTACCTCTCGGAGTTCGGCAAGTCCAACTGGTTCGCCGAGATTGCCCGCTTCGTCAACGACATCCTGCTTTCGGCCCCGTCGATCATCATCGGCCTCTTCGTCTACGCGGCGATGGTCAAGCGGATGGGGCACTTCTCGGGCTGGGCAGGGGCGATGGCGCTCGCCATCATCGCCATCCCGATCATCGTCCGCACCACCGAGGACATGCTGCGCCTGGTGCCGGTCACCCTGCGCGAAGCGGCGGCGGCGCTCGGCGCGCCGCGCTGGAAGGTGGTGGTGCTGGTCGCCTTCCGCGCCGCGCGCTCCGGCATCCTCACCGGCGTGCTGCTGGCCATTGCCCGGGTGAGCGGCGAGACCGCGCCGCTGCTGTTCACCGCCCTCAACAACCAGTTCTGGAGCGCCAACATGAACGCGCCGATCGCCAACCTGCCGGTGGTGATCTTCCAGTTCGCGATGAGCCCCTATGCCGACTGGGTGAAGCTGGCCTGGGCGGGCTCGCTGCTGATCACCCTCAGCGTGCTGGTGCTCAACATCGTGGCGCGTATCGTCTTCCGTCAGCAGAAAGCGGGGTAACCTACCGATGACCGTGTCCGAGCCTCCCCAGACCGCGTCCCCCAGCTCCGAGCGCGCGCCGCTGCTGCCGGCGCTGCAGGTCGATCTCGAAGACCGGCCCGAGACGCCTCCCGAACCCAAGATCGAGGTCCAGGGCGTCCACTTCTACTACGGCAAGACCCACGCGCTCAAGGGCATCGACCTGACGATCTACGCCAACCGGGTGACGGCCTTCATCGGCCCCTCCGGCTGCGGCAAATCGACGCTGCTGCGCACCTTCAACCGCATGTACCAGCTGTACCCGAAGCAGCGCGCCGAGGGCAAGGTCATCCTCGACGGCTCCATCGACCTGCTCGACCCCGGCCTCGACCTGAACCTGCTGCGCAAGCGCGTGGGGATGGTGTTCCAGGCGCCGACGCCGTTCCCGATGTCGATCCACGAGAACATCGCCTTCGGCGTGCGGCTGTACGAGCGGCTGCGGCCGTCGGAGATGGAAGAGCGGGTGGAATGGGCGCTGCGCAAGGCGGCGCTGTGGGAAGAGGTCAAGGACAAGCTCAAGCAGAGCGGCCGCGGGCTCTCGGGCGGCCAGCAGCAGCGGCTGTGCATTGCGCGGGCGATCGCGGTCAAGCCGGAGGTGTTGCTGATGGACGAGCCGACCTCGGCCCTGGACCCGATCTCGACGGCGGCCATCGAAGAGCTGATCCAGGAGCTGGTCGAGGACTACACGGTGGCCATCGTCACCCACAACCTGCAGCAGGCGGCGCGGGTGGCCGACTACATCGCCCTCTTCTACCTGGGCGAGCTGGTGGAGTTCAACGACTCCAAGACGATGATCACACGTCCGTCCAAGAAGCAGACCGAGGACTACATCACCGGCCGGTTCGGGTAGGAAGGGACGGGGGCGGGGCCGCGGGGGCGGGGGCGGGCAGCTCGAACCCGTAGCGCTTGAAGACCGTCCGCGCCTCCGGGGTCTGCAGGAAGTCGTAGAAGGCCCGCGCGGTCGTGCTCGCGCCCTTCAGCAGCACGGCGCGCTGGCGCAGCGGCTGGTGCCAGTCCGCCGGGATCAGCGCGAAGGTGCCGGCGCTCTTGACCTGGGGCGTCAGCGCCAGCGAGAGCGAGATGATCCCGCCCTGGGCCGACCCCGACGTCGCGAACTGAGTTGTTTGGGCGATGTTTTCGCCCATCACCAGCCGCGGCTGGATCGCCTCCCATAGACCCGCGTGCTGCAAAGCCTCCACGGCCGCGCGGCCGTAGGGAGCGTGCCCGGGATTGGCGATGGCGAGCTTGCGCAGCCGTCCGTCCTTCAGCGCGGCGGCCAGGTCCGCGAGCTGGCCGTCCGCCTTGACCGGGGAGCCCTCCGGCGCGAAGAGGCCGATACGGCCCGTGGCATAGAGCGCACCGTCGCCCTCCGTCCTGCCGGCGGCCGCGAGCTTGCGGACGTAGCCTTCATCCGCCGACAGGAAGACCTCGAACGGCGCGCCGTTCTCGATCTGCTGGGTGAAGTTCCCCGAGGACCCGAAGGTCAGCCTCACCCGCTTGCCGGTCGCCTGCTCGAACAGCGCCGCCACCTCGGGCAGGGCGGCGTTGAGGTCGGCGGCCGCGGCGACGATGGGCTCCGCGGCGGCGGCCGCCGGCGCGCCGGGCCCGCCGGCGCTGCCCAGAACGGCGGTGCGCACGGGCAGGCTGGAGACGGCCAGGGCGGAGACAGGCAGGCCGGAAACGGCCAGGGTGGAGACAGGCAAGCTGAAGATGGCCAGGCCGGAGACGGCCAGGGTGGAGACGGCCAGGCTGTGGACGGCCCGGCTGTGGACGGCCCGGACGACGAGCCGGCGTAGCCGGTGGCTGGTTGCGAAGGTCAAGTGGCGCACTCCTCTCTCGATATGTCCCTGTAAGTATATCGGGCCTTGACTGCGCCCATGCACCGCGCGAGGTTCCTCGGCGCCGGGCCGCGCGGCGGGCGCCGGCCTCGCAGCCTGCGGCCGCGCCGCTATACTTGAAGTCCGGTCCGTCGCCACCGGCCGGAGCGGACGACATGCGGAAGCTCATCTGGAAATGCCTGGCGGTGCTGCCCCTGGCGGGCTTGGCGCCATGGTTCAGCCTCGCCGGCGCGCCGGACGTTATGGCCTTCCGCCAGGGGGCCTTCGGTGCCGGCGCCGGCCCCGGCGTCGATCCCAACATCAACGCCGATTCCCCTGCGGCGGGCGACGCGGCCTGGCGGCGTGCGCCGATCTGGGACGACGGCAAGGCGGAGTTTTGCGCCTACGAGGTGAGCTGGGCGGATTACGGGCACGTCTACAAGGGACGGGCGCTGCTGGTGCTGGTCAAGGAGCCGTGGAGCCCGGCGCTCGACGTCAAGGCCGATCACCCGGGGAGCGACAGCTACGAGGTGCTGAAGCTCAACCACGTCCGCGACGTGGCGACCGGCATCGACGCCTATCACCAGGTGGCCAGCGTCTTCTGGCGTCGCGACAGC
>DATKFK010000567.1:0-5152 GCA_035544375.1 Thermoanaerobaculia bacterium | reverse complement strand
CCCGGCAGGTCGCAACGCGACGCACGGGCTTTTTCAGCAGCCTGCTAAGATGGCGCGACTCGGCACCCTGGAAAGTCCATGAGACCAGCACTTGGATGGCGGCACGGCGTCTCGATCGCGGCCTTGCTGGGGTCGGCGGCTGTCTTGGCGATGGCGGCAACGACGGGGATGGGGACAGGCAGGTCCGAGCCGGAGCCGGAGCTCTTCGGCGAGGGGGTGATCTCGACCCCGGACGACGAGCTGGGAATCACCTTTGCGCCGGACGGGGACACCGCATACTTCACCAAGCGGACGCCGACGACGAACACGCCGCCGCGGCTGGTGATCTGCGTGACCCGCCGGCTCGGCGGCCGGTGGGGCGAGCCGCAGGTGGCTCCTTTCTCGGGCAGGTTCAACGATTTCAGCCCGACGATCTCGCCCGGCGGGGCGAGGATGTTCTTCGCGTCGGACCGGCGGACGGGCCGGGCAGCGGCGGCGCCCGGAGCGCCTCCGGACGTCGACCTGTGGGTGATGGAGCGCGTGGGGGCGGGGACGGGGTGGAGCGAACCGCGCAATCTCGGAGCTCCCATCAATAGCCCGGAGGCCGAGCAGAATCCCAGCGTGGCCGCCGACGGCACCTTGTATTTCAGCTCCGACCGGGCCGGAGGCAAGGGCAGCTTCGATCTCTATCGTTCACGCCTCGTCGCCGGCCGTTACGCGGAGCCCGAGAACCTGGCCGACCTCAACAGCGCCGCCAGCGAAGGTCAACCCTGCGTCGCTCCCGATCAGAGCTTCATCGTCTTCGCCGCGATCGGGCGGGACGACGCCCTGCATGGCGAAGGCGTGCTCTATCCCCGCGGCGACCTGTACGTGAGCTTTCGCGGTGCGTCCGGCGCGTGGAGCGCGCCGCGCAACCTCGGCGCGCCGATCAATAGCACGGCCGCGGAATCGAATCCCAGCCTGTCGCCCGACGGCAGGTGGCTGTATTTCACCAGCGAGCGCAGTCCCTTCATCGTGCCGATGCCGCGCCGGCTCTCGGCGCGCGAGTTCATGGCGCAGCTGCGCGCCACGCTCAGCGGATCGGGCAACATCTACCGCATCGCCGCCAGCACGTTGCGCCGCGAGGCTGCCGGCGGGCTGGAGACCCGAGCGGCGGCGGGATCCTTGCCATCCATGCCGGCGGCGGGTCTGGCGCCGCGGCTGCAGGAGGCCGCTGCCTTGCCGCGCGCGAAGTCGACGGCGCCGCCGCCGTATGCCGTGGCGACGCCGCTGACCGAGCCGCGGCTGTTCGGCGAAGGGGTCATCTCGACCGCCGCCGACGAGTTCGGTGGACAGTTCACGGGCGACGGGCGGACGCTGTTCTTCAATCGATCGGTCCCTCGCTCCCAGCTCTACACCATTTTCGTTTCGACCTTCGGCGGCGGCCGGTGGAGCTTCCCCGAGGTCGCCCCGTTCTCTGGCGTGTGGCGCGACTTCGACCCGGTGATCTCGCCGGACGGCTCGCGGCTGTTCTTCATTTCCGACCGCCCAAACGGCGCGCAGCCCGCCGGCCAGTACTCGGTGTGGGCCCTCGAACGTACGCGGAACGGCTCTTGGAGCGAGCCGCGGCGCCTTCCCGAGCCGATCAATCCCGCACCCGGCGATCCGCTCGGCGCCAGCGCGCATTTCATCTCGGCCACTCGCGACGGGACGCTCTACTTCACCTCCACGAGGAAGGGAAACCTCGGTCCTACCGACGTCTATCGCACGCGCTGGGAGAACGGCCGCTACACGCCCGCCGAGAACCTCGGCCCGGTCATCAACGGTCCCGACTGGCTGAACCTGGAGGCCATGATCGCGCCCGACGAGAGTTTTCTCATCGTCAGCGCCTACGGACACCGGGACACCTACGGTGACAGCGATCTCTACGTCAGCTATCGGCGCGACGGCGCCTGGCTTCCGCTCCAGAATCTCGGTCCCAGGATCAACAGCGCGGCCCGCGACTACAGCCCCCGTCTCTCGCCAGACGGGAGGTATCTCTTCTTCGCCAGCGAGCGCGGCTTGCCCACCGACCCGCGCCCGGCGCCGTTCAACTATCGCGAGCTCACGGGCGCCATCCGAGGGGTTCGCAATGGCCTCGGCAACCTGTACCAGGTGGATCTCGCGGCCGCCCTCCCACCCGCGGCGATCAGGCATCCCGGCGGCGGACCGTAGCCGGCGGAGCTGGGATGGAGCGCGGGCCCCGGGCCAACGGGTGTCGCGCACTGGTCAGACAAACTTCAGGCTGGGATCGTCTCGGATGTAGGCAAGCTGTTGGCCGAGGTAGCGTTGAGACGGCAGACCGTGCCAGAGGCGGACGAGGTGGAACTCCGGCATAGACGATTCCCTGGGCCGGATCGGTGGCGATGCACGGCGGTGGGGAGGCCGGCTGGTCGTGACGCCGGCACTGCAACTCGCGTTCTCCGCGTGCGTTATCAGGTGTGCTGTCGGCCCATCTGTACCTACCCGAGGAGAGACGCGCGTGAAGAAGACCCTCGCTTGCTTCATGACCACCGCAGTTTTGCTCTGCGCCGCCGCCGCTGCCGCGGACAGGCCCGCCGGCGACAGGGCCGCCGGCGACGAGGGCAAGAAACCGGCCCCCGAAGCGCCCAAATCCGAGCAGTCGGTGACCCAGCACAGCTTGGTGATCGGCGGCAAGACGATCTCCTACACCGCCACCGCCGGCACCCTCATCGTCCGCGACGACAAGGACGAGCCCTACGCCTCGTTCGGCTACGTCGCCTACACCCAGCGCGAGGCCGCCGCCGCCAAACGCCCGGTCACCTTCGCCTACAACGGCGGGCCGGGCGGCTCCTCGGTGCTGCTGCACATGGGGGCGCTGGGGCCGCGGCGCGTCGTCACCGTCGATGCCGGCCCGACGCCGCTGCCCTATCGCGTGGTCGACAACGCCTACAGCCTGCTCGACAAGAGCGACCTGGTGATGATCGACCCGGTGGGCACGGGCTTGAGCCACGCCGTCGGCGCGGCCAAGGACAAGGACTTCTGGACCGTCGACACGGACATCGAATCGGTCTCCCGCTTCATCGCGGAGTACGTCAGCGCCAACGGCCGCTGGAGCTCCGCCAAGTACCTGCTCGGCGAGAGCTACGGCTCCACCCGGTCGGCAGGCATCGTCGACTACCTGCAGACCCACGACGGCATGGCGTTCAACGGCGTCATCCTGGTCTCGGTGGCGCTCGATTTCGACGCCCTCGTTCCCTGGCCGGGCAACGACCGGCCCTACATCTACGAGCTGCCCAGCTTCGCCGCGGTCGCCGCCTTTCACCACGCGCTGCCGCACCAGCCCGCCCAGCTCGAGCCGTTCCTCGACGAGGTGCGCAGGTTCGCGCTCGGCGAATACGCTTCGGCGCTGCTCAAAGGCGATGCGCTGAGCGACGCGGAGCGCGACGCGGTTGCCGCCAGGCTGCACGAGTACACCGGCCTGTCGGCGGACCTCTTCAAGCAGGCCCGGCTGCGCGTGCGCAACTCGCAGTTCACCCAAGAGCTGTTCCGCGATCGGCAGCGCATTACCGGCCAGCTCGACGCCCGCTTCACCGGCTCGCCCTTCGACCCGCTCTCCGAGGACGCCGAGCACGATCCGGCGCTTGATTACACGTCCCTGCCGTTCACCACCGCCTTCATGGATTACTACCAGCGCGAGCTGAAATTCGGCCAGGGCAAGACCTATCGCATTCTCAACTACGATGCCAACGCCGCGTGGGACCTCAGGCACAAGGTCCCGGGCGGGCCGCCGCTGCCGACCTGCAACACCGGCCCCGACCTGGCGCACGCCATGCTGGTCAATCCGCACCTGCGCGTGCTGGTGGCCAACGGCCTCTACGACCTGACGACGCCGTTCCTCGGCACCGAGGCGCAGGTCGATCATCTCGGCCTCGAACCGTCGGCGCGCTCCCGCATCCAGATCAAGCTCTACCAGGCGGGCCACATGATGTATTTGCACGAGCCGTCGCTGCGGCAATTCAAGGCCGACATCGCCGCCTTCGTGAACGCCACCGCAGCCGCCCAGCCCTGACCCTGGCGCATTTCAAAGGAGTGAACGAATGAAGCGAATGAGGGGGATCCTCTGGCTCGTGGCGGTGCTGGCGGCGGCGGTGGTGTCCTCGGCGGCCTCGGCGACGGAGGCGGTCGAGCGCCAGCAGCAGCCGACACCTCGCACCGGTTCGGGCGACGTCAAGAAACCGGAGGCCCCGCCGGCGGAGCAGGAGGGCGACGAGCAAGGCAAGGGTCCGTTCGACGGCCTGAAATTCCGCTTCATCGGCCCTCCGGGCAACCGCGTCCCGGCGGTCGCCGGCGTGCCGGGTGATCCGAACGTGTACTACGCGGGCGCGGCGTCGGGAGGGGTCTGGAGATCGATCGACGGCGGCACCGAGTGGAAGCCGGTCTTCGACAAGATGCCCGCCCAGTCGATCGGCGCGATCGCGATCGCCCCGTCGGACCACGCGATCGTCTGGGTCGGCACGGGAGAGACCTTCATCCGCAGCAACGTCTCGATCGGCAACGGCGTGTACCGGTCCACCGATTCCGGGAAGACGTGGCGGCACATGGGCCTCGAGAAGACGGGGCGCATCGGGCGCGTGATCATCGATCCCCGCGACCCCAACATCGTGTACGTCGCGGCGCTCGGCACCTGCTACGGGCCGCAGCCGGAGCGCGGAGTCTTCCGCACCAGGGACGGCGGCAAGAGCTGGGAGCGGGTGCTCTTCGTCGACCCGAACACCGGCGCTTCCGACCTGTCGATGGATCCCGCCGATTCGCGCACGCTCTTCGCCGGCACCTGGCAGATCGACATCAAGACCTGGGGGAGGAAGAGCGGCGGCCCCGGCAGCGGCGTGTGGGTCACGCACGACGGCGGGACGAAATGGAAGCGGTTGACTCACGACGACGGCCTGCCCGAATCACCGCTCGGGAAGATCGCCGTCGCCGTTGCGCCAAGCGACTCGCAGCGGGTCTACGCCCTGATCGAGACGGGCGACAGGGGATCGCTGTGGCGCTCCGACAACGGCGGCATGAAGTGGAAGCTGGTGAGCCACAGCCGGCTCCTCAACGAGCGGCCGCACTACTACACCCGCATGCTCGTCATGCCGGACAATGCGAACGAGGTCTACTTTCCCTCGAACTCGATGGGCGTGACCTA
>DATKFK010000566.1:0-5715 GCA_035544375.1 Thermoanaerobaculia bacterium | reverse complement strand
GGCGAGGATGCCGGCGAGCGCCACCACCAGCTCGAGCGAGCGGTCCATGAGCACGGCGACGGTGGCCTCGGGACCCACCCCGGCGGCGCGCAGGCGCCGGGCGAGCCGCCGCGCCAGGCGATCGAGGTCGCCGTAGCTCAGCCGCTCGCCGCCGCAGTCCACGGCGGGGGCCGCCGGCGTGCGCGCGGCCTGCGCCGCGATCAGCTCGTGCAGGCAGGCCCCGGGTGGCGCGGCCGCCGGCGCCTCGCTCCATTCGTTCCACTCGACGAGGAGCTGGTGCCGCTCCGCGGCCGGCAGGACGGCGAGATCGGCGAGGCGGGCCTCTGGACGTTCCGCCGCCGCCGCGAGCAGCGCCAGCAGCCGGCCGCGCAGGCGGTCGATGGTTGCGGGGTCGAAGAGGTCGGTGGCGTACTCCAGGGAGCCGGCGAGCCCCCCTGCCAGGCCGGCCCCGGTTTCCCCGAGCGCCAGGGTGAGGTCGAACTTGGCTGCCGGCGCTCCGGCGTCGGCCCGCTCCAGGGTGAGCCCCTCGACGGCCAGCACGGTGCGCGGCAGGTTCTGCAGCGCGAACATCACCTGGAAGAGCGGCGAGTGCGCCAGGCTGCGTGCGGGTTCCAGCTCCTCGACCAGCTTCTCGAAAGGCAGGTGCTGGTGGGCGTGGGCCTCGAGCGCGGTCTCACGCACCTGCGCCAGCAGCTCGGCGAACGGCGGGTTGCCGCCGAGGTCGGCGGCGAGCACCAGGGTGTTGACGAAGAAGCCGATCAGCTCGTAGACCTCCACCCGCGTCCGGCCGGCGATCGGGGTCCCGACCGCCAGCCGCGGCTCGCCCGTGGCCTGGGACAGGACGGCGTCGAAGGCGGCCAGCAGCACCATGAAGAGGGTGGCGCCCTGACGGCGGCCGAGGCCCGCGAGCGTCGCCGCCAGAGCGGGCTCGATGGTGACCGGGCGCCGCGCCCCGCGATGGCTCTCGACCGGCGGCCGCGGCCGGTCGGCGGGCAGCGCCAGCACCGCCGGCAACCCGGCAAGGCGCTGCCGCCACCAGGCGATCTCGCCCGCGAGCACCGCGCCGCGCAGCCAGCGGCGCTGCCACTGGGCGTAGTCGGCATAGCGCACCGGCAGATCGGGCAGCACGGCGGCACGGCCGGCGGCATGGGCCACGTACAGCTCGGCGAGCTCGCGTTGCAAGACGTCCATCGACCAGCCGTCGGCGGCGATGTGATGGATCGTCAGCACCAGCAGGTGCCTTAGGCCGTCGAGCCGCACCAGCAGCGCCCGCCAGACCGGGCCGCGCTCGAGGTCGAAGGGCCGGCCCGCCTCGGCCGCCGCCCACCGCCGCGCCTCGGGCCAGGCCCGGCCAGCCAGCGCGCCGAGGTCGGCGACCGGCAGCGCTGGCGCGAGCGGCCGCGACGCGGGGAGGCGCTGGTACGGCTCGCCGTGCACCTGGCCGAAGGCGGTCTGCAGCGTCTCGTGGCGCGCCGCGAGCGCCGCCAGGCTGGCGGCCAGGGCGGGGACCGAGAGCCTGCCGCCAAGGAAGATCGCCAGGGGGATGTTGTACTCGGTGCCGCCGGGGGCGAGCTGATCGAGCAGCCATAGCCGCTGCTGGGCGAAGGAGAGCGGCAGCCTCGCTTCGCCGGGAGGACGTTCGAGGCGCACCAGCGGCGGGGGCTCGAAGCCGCGTTCATGCCCCATCCGCCGCTCGATCTCCGGCGCCAGCTCGGCGATCGTCGGCGCCTCGAAGAGGCACCGCACCGGCAGCTCGACCGCCAGCGCCCGGCGCAGCCGCGACACCACCTCGGTGGCCAGCAGGGAATGCCCGCCCAGGGCGAAGAAATCGTCATCGATGCCGGCCCTGGGGACCCGCAGCACCTGTTCCCAGACCGCCGCCACGACGCCTTCGAGCGCCGTCCGCGGCGCTCGGTAGGCGGTGCCGGCGGGGCGCTCCCAGGCGACCGCCGGCAGCGCGCGCCGGTCGATCTTGCCGTTGCCGTCGAGCGGCAGGCGCGCCATCGGCACGAAGGCGGCGGGGACCATGTAGTCGGGGAGGGAGGCCGCCAGCCGGCTGCGCAGCTCCGCCACGTCGATCGGCGCGGCCGGGTCCGCCTGGACGTAGGCCACCAGCCGGCGGTCTCCGGGCTCGACCTCGGCGACGATCACAACCGCGCCCTGCGCCCCCGGCTGGCGGCAGATCGCGGCCTCGATCTCGCCCGGCTCGATGCGGAAGCCGCGCAGCTTGGTCTGCCGGTCGAGGCGTCCCAGGAAATCGAGGCTGCCGTCCGGGAGGCGCCGCACGGAGTCGCCGGTCCGGTACAGGCGCGCCCCGGGGTGCGCGGCGGCGGGATCGGGAATGAAGCGCTCGGCGGTGAGATCGGGCCGCCGGTGATAGCCATGGGCCAGGCCGTCGCCACCGAGGGCGAGCTCGCCGGGGACGCCGAGCGGCAGCGGCTGGTGCAGCGGGTCGAGGACGTGCGCGCTGGTGGCGCCGAGCGGGCGGCCGATCGGCACGGTCTCCTGCCCTGGCGCGACCTCGGCCACGTGGTGCCAGGTGGCGAACGTGGTGCTCTCGGTGGGCCCGTACACGTGGAGGAGGCGCGCCGGCGGCCCCGCTTCGAGCACCCGCAGCACCTGGCGAGGATCGGCCGCCTCGCCGCCGAAGAGCAGGCACGACAGGGGGCGGAAGGCGTCCGGCGCCTCCCTCGCCACCTGGTTGAACAGGGCGGTGGTCAGGAAGAGGACGGTCACCGCCTCGCCGGCGAGGGCCGCCGCCAGGCGGTGCGGCGCCAGGGTGACGTCCCGCGGCAGCCCCACGACCTCGGCCCCGGTCAGCAGCGCCCCCCAGATCTCGAACGTGGCGGCGTCGAAGGAGATGCTCGCCGCCTGCGCCAGCCGCTCTCCCGGGCCCAGCCGCACGAACCCGCCGCCGAGGACCAGGCGGCTGACGGCGCGCTGGGGCACCGCCACCCCCTTGGGCCGTCCGGTGGATCCGGAGGTGTAGATCAGGTAGGCGGTGTCGTTGCCTCCGGCGCCCGCGCCGGTCAGGGCGGCGCCCCCCGGGACCGTCGGGACCACGGCAGCGGCGGGCAGCTCCACCTCGATCAGCTTCACGCCGGCGGCGGCGGCCAGCGCCGGCGGTGTCTGCGGGCCGCCGAGCACCACCCGCACGCCGCTGTCGGCGAGCAGCCAGGCCAGGCGCTCGGCAGGCAGGGCGGGGTCGAGCGGCACGTAGAAGCCGCCCGCCAGGAGCACCGCGACCGTGGCGACGACCGCCGCGGCGCTGCCTTCGAGCGCGATGCCGACCGCGCTGCCGCGTGCCACCCCCTTCGCCGCGAGGCGCCGCGCCAGGCTGGCCGCCGCCGCTTCGAGCTCCGCGTAGCCGAGGCGGCCGTCGGCGAAGCGGACCGCGGGGGCGTCCGGGTGGCGGGCCGCCTGGGCCAGGAAGAGAGCGGCCAGGCCCGGCTCGCGCGGGAAGGCGGCGGCGGTGTCGTTGTGCTCGCTCCGCACCTGGTGCAGCTCGGCGGGCGAGAGCAGCGGCGCGGCCTGCCAGGCGGCGTCCGGGTCGGCGGCGCAGGCGCCGAGCGCGCGCTCGTACCAGCCCGCCACCGCCCGCGCCTCGGCCATGCCCAGCCGCGCGCCGTCGAAGCTCAGGTTGAGGAGCGGCAGGTCGCCGCCGGCGGCGGCGCTGAAGTGGGCGAGCAGGGTGAAGCTGTGCTCGGCCGCGCCCTCGCGGTCCGTGACCGCCAGCGTCCGCGACCGCGCCACCGGGTCGAGGGCATGGTAGTGCACGTAGTTGAAGACCGCCTCGTAGAGCGGCCGGCCACCGAGGATGCGGCGCAGCTCGGCGATCGGGAAGAGCCGGAAGGCGAGCAGCTCCGACTCGGCGGCGTAGGCGTCCCGCGCGAGATCGAGCCAGCTGCCGGCCGGCAAGCGCCGCGGCAGCGGCACGGCATTGAGGAACAGGCCGAGCAGGCGGTCCCCGCCTTCGACCTCGGGCCGGCCGTTGAGCGCCAGGCCGGTCGTCACGTCCGGCCGCCCGGCGCACAGCGCCAGCACCCGCAGGTGGATGGCCAGCAGGAGGCTCTTGCGCGGCACGCCGGCCTGCCGTGCCGCCGACACCAGCGCGGCGCCGGTCTGGCGGGCGATCGGCACCGCCATCTCGACCTGGCCGGACCGCCGGCGCCGGCCGCCAGCGCCGGCGAAGCGCGGCAGGAGGGTCGGCTCGCGGTCGCGCATCAGGTGGGTCCAGAAGGCCCGCTGCTCGGCGGACTCGACGGCCTCCCGCTCGCGGGCGACGAAATCCGCGAAGCTGGCGGCCGGCGGCGCTGCCGGTGTCGGCGGTGGTGCCAGTGGTGCCGGCGAAGCGTCCGGTTCCGTGGTGCCCAGGAGGGAGACGTAGGTCTCGTACAGCTCGGCGAACAGCAGCGCGACGCTCCAGCCGTCGAGGATCGCATGGTGCTCGGCGAGCGCCAGGCGGAAGCGCCCGGCGGCGAGCGGCATCACGGTCACCCGCCACAGCGGCACGTCCTCCGGCTTGAAGGTGCGCCGGCGGTCCCAGGCCACCGCCCGGGAGGTCGCCTCGTCCAGGCGGGACGCCGGCAGGCGGCGCAGATCGACGACCGCGAACGGGGTCTCGACGCGGCGCCGGACGAGCTGCAGCGGCTCGCCGTAGCTCGCCAGGTCGAAGCTGGTGCGCAGGGCCGGATGCCGCGCGGCGGCGGCAGCCACCGTGGCATGGAGCAGGCGCAGGTCGAGCGCCCCCGCGAGCTCCAGGCTGCGGAAGACCTGGTAGGTCGAGGAGCCGCTCTCGTACTCGCCGTGGAACAGGAGACCGGCCTGCAGGACGGACAGCGGGAAGGCATCCTCGACGCCGGGCGGCAGGCGCCGGCGGTCGGACTCGGCGAGCAGGGCAAAGGGCGGAGTGGGGCGGCCCGCCGCCGCCGTCTGCTCGGCGACGGCGGCCGGGGCGGCGGCGGCGCCGGCGCTGCCGGTGGCGGCGAGGAGGCCGGCGATCGTCGGATGCATGAAGACGTCGGCGAGGGTGAAGCGGAGGCCGCGGCGCGCCGCGAGCCCCAGCATCCGCAGGCTGAGGATCGAGTCGCCGCCCAGGGCGAAGAAGCTGTCTTCGATGCCCACGCGCTCGAGCCCCAGCACCGCGGCCCAGATCTCGGCCAGGGCCTGCTCGGCGGCGCTGCGCGGGGCGGCGAAGGCCGACGGCAGCTCGGGCCGCGTCCGCTCGGGGGCCGGCAGCGCCCGCAGGTCGAGCTTGCCGTTGACGGTCAGCGGCAGGGCGTCGAGCCAGACGAAGACCGCCGGCACCATGTGCTCCGGCAGCCGCTCGGCCAGGAAGCGGCGCAGGCCCGCCACCTCGACCTCGTGCTGCCGTGCGGCGAGCCAGGCGACCAGACGCGGCTCGCCGGGGACGTCCTCGCGCAGCCCGACCGCCGCGGCCGCGACCGCCGGATGGCTGACGAGGGCCGCCTCGACCTCGCCGGGCTCGATGCGGAAGCCGCGCAGCTTGAGCTGGCGGTCGATCCGTCCGGCGAGCTCGAGCTCGCCGCCCGGTTGCCAGCGGCCGCGGTCGCCGGTGCGGTAGAGGCGGGCGCCGGCGGCGCCGCCAAAGGGGTCGGGCAGGAAGCGCTCGGCGGTCGGCTCCGGCCGTCCCAGGTAGCCGCGGGCAAGACCCGCGCCGCCGACGTACACCTCGCCGAAGACTCCCAGCGGCGC
>DATKFK010000565.1:0-6491 GCA_035544375.1 Thermoanaerobaculia bacterium | reverse complement strand
GAAGCTCGCCCCGGGGGCGACGAACAGACCGCGCTCCACGCAGTCCTCGAGCAAGCCGCCAAGACCCCGGCGGTCTAGGCTGCCGGCGACGTCGAGGAACAGGAACGTGCTGCCCTTGGGGGCCGGCACTCCGAGACGCGCCGCGGCGCGCTCGCCACTCGTCCGGTACTGCGCCCGCGCCTGCTCGATCCAAGCCCGGCCGGGGGCGCCGAGCACCTTGACCGCGGCGAGTTGAGAGGCGGTGGGTGTGCTGTAGAAGCTGTGCAGGCCCACCTTGCGCAGCTCCGGCATGGCGGCGGCGGGCCCGATCACGTAGCCGCAGCGATTGCCGGCCATGCCGTACGCCTTCGAGAACGAGTGGACGGCGAAGGTGCTGTCTGGGGCAAGCGGCCGCGTGTAGGTGTGCTCGCCTTCGTAGACGTAGTCCTCGTAGACCTCGTCGGCGAGAATCCATAGCTCGTGGCGCTGGGCCCAGGCGACCAGCGCTTCGACGATCGGCCGCGGGATCACCTGTCCCGTGGGATTGCTGGGGGTATTGAGGTACAGCGCGACCGAGCGCCGGCCCAGGTGCGCGCTCACCGCTTCGACGGCGCTCTCCGGCGAGTCAGCTACGTCGAAGAACGGGACCTCGACGGGCACGCCGTTGAACGTGCGGACGATTCCCGAGATCAGCGGCCAGTGCGGCGAGAGCAGCAGCACCTCGTCGCCGGGCTGCACGATGGCGCCGGCCACCGCCCCCAGGCCGCCGGTGGCGCCGGTCGTCACCAGCACGTTCTCCCGCTCGGTCGGCGCTCCCGTGCGCTGCCGCGCCTGCTCGACGATGGCGTCGAGCAGCGCCGGCGTCCCCTGCGGCGGCGCGTAGCGGTGCATGCCGGGCCAGTCGGCGACCGTCAGGTCCTCCATCCGGCAACCAACCGCCGGCTCCATCCAGGTGTCCCCGACGTGCAGGGGGTAGACCTCGCCCCGGAAGCTGGCCAGCCGGTGCGCCAGCGCCGAATAGACGGCGCCGGAGATGTCTGCGAGGGAAGGGGAGAAGCGCGGATGACGAGGCATGGCGAAGGTCTCGATGCTATCCCAGGGCGGCCGCCGGTCCGCAAGAACAGGCGACGATCAACGATCAACTCACCTCTTATTATAAGATGTGCAATTAGTGCTCTGTAGTGCTCTGTCGAGATCAAAATCGCGTGACTGCCGGTGCTCTGGCACCTCGAACACAAGGAAAGAGCGCGGGATCATGTATAATTTGTGTTACAGCCCGTGAGAGAACCCATTACGCGATGATCGCTGATGATCGCCGATGATCGCCCGATCCGTGCCGCGCTCGCCCTGACGCTGACGCTGGGGGCCTTGGCGCTGCTGTTCGCGCAGGGTTTCCAGACGTCGCGCAGCGTCTCGCGCCGGATCGGCTACGACCCCACCAACCTGCCCGACGGCACGCGCGTCGAGGACGTGACTCCGGGCGGCCCGGCCGACCTCGGCGGCCTGCGCAGGGGTGACCGGATCGTCATGATCGGCGGCACCCCGCTCTCCGGCCTGCTCTCCTACGGCACCGCCACCGGGCGCTTCCGGGCCGGCAAGCCGGTGGTCCTGCGGATCGTGCGCGGCGGCAAGATCGTCGACCTCACGCTGCGCCCCGGCATGCCCTTCCCGCTCCTGTCGTTTCTGTTCAACGCCGTCACGGCGCTCGGCTTCCTCGCGGTGGCGCTGCTGGCGCTGACGCAGAACCTGCGCGACCTGCGCACCAGGCTGCTGCTCGGATTCACGATGGCGGTGGCGATCGAGCTGCTGCTGCCCGGCGCCATCGTGCCGGTGATCGGGCGCAGCGGGCTGAAGACCTGGGTGACCTGCTGTTTTTATCTCCTCACCGGCATCGAGTTCAGCTTCGAGCTGCACCTGGCCTCGCTGATCCCCGAGCGTCCCGCGTGGCTGCGCCGGCGGCCCTGGGTGGTGCCGCTGTATTACGTGGTCGGGCTCGCCTTCGGCCTCACCTGGTGCGCCACCTACCTGGGCGACGAGCGGGGCGCCCATGCCCTGCCGTGGACCAGCGGCCAGGCGGACAACTGGCTCAACCAGTTCGCCCTGCCGTTTTGGGCGCTGGCGGTGTCGACGCTCTTGGCCAGCCAGGCGCTGCGTCATTCCGAGCCCCGGGGCCGCCACCAGGCGGGCCTGGTGCTGTCGGCCACCGCCGCCTGGTTCCTGTTCACGCTGTACACCTCGATCCTGAGCCTCACCGGGCATCCGGCCCCGGACTGGGTGTCGCCGCTGCAGACGCTGGTCCTGCTGTGTTTCCCCGTCGCCCTGTTTGCCGCGATCTTCCGCTACAACCTCTTCGACATCGAGCTGGCGGTGCGCCGCGGCCTCATCTATACCGCGCTGAGCGGCGCCCTGGTGCTGGTGTTCTACGGCGTTCTCGGCGCCTGCTGGCTGCTGTTCCAGGCGGCCGGCGAGCCGGGCGCGAGACCCTCGGGCCGGCAAGCGCTGTGGGGGGTCGGCATCGCCATGCTGCTGCTGGGCCTGCTCTTCGCCCCGCTGCGGCGGTTCACCCATCGCCTCATCGACCGTGGCTTCTTCCCCGAGCGCAACGAGCTGCGCCAGCGCCTCATCGCCCTGGCCGGCGAGCTGCCGGCGCTGGGCAAGCTGCCGCGCATGGGGCGCCACCTGGTCTTGCGGCTCACCGAGATCTTCGAATCGCGTTCGGCGGTGCTGCTGATCGCCAGCCCTGAAAGCGGCCTGCTCAAGGTGCTGGCGGCCACCGGCGGCGGCTGGGAGGATGCCGAGCGGTCGCTGCTCCTGCCGCTCGACGACCCGGGCATCGAGATGCTGGGGCGCGCTTCCCGGCCGGTTTTGGCGCCGCAACTCGCCGCGCGCAGCAGCGCTCTCGCCCACCGCCTGCGCGACCTCGACGCCACCGGGCTGGCCGTGCCGCTGCTCATCCAGGAGCGCCTCATCGGGGGCCTGCTGGTCGGCGCCAAGCAGGACGGCCAGCCTTACCCCTCCGAAGAGCAGGACCTGCTCGTCCTGCTGGCCCATCACGTCGCCAGCGTCTTCGAGAACGCGCGCCTCTTCGAGTCCGCGACCTACGAGAGCTTGACCGGCCTGCTGCGGCGCGAGGCGATCCTCGATCAGCTCGACCGCGAGCTCGAGCGCGCGCAGCGCTACAGCCGGCCGCTGACCCTGGCGATGGCCGACCTCGACCACTTCAAGGAGGTCAACGACCGGTACGGGCATCTAGCAGGGGACACGCTGCTCAAGGCGGTGTCGCAGGTGGCCTCGGAAGGGCTGCGCAGCACCGACATGATCGGGCGCTACGGCGGCGAGGAGTTCCTGGTGGTGTTGCCCGAAACGGACATCGCCGGCGCGGTCAGCGTCGCCGAGAAGATCCGCTCGCTGGTGCAGAAGACCTCAGTGCCGATGGAGGACGGCACCATGGTACGGGTGACGATCTCCATCGGCCTGGCCTCGCTGCGCGAGAGCCAGCCGCGGCAGGGACGGCTCAGCGCCCGCGACCTCATCGCCGCCGCCGACCGCTCCCTCTACGAAGCCAAGAACAAGGGCCGCAACCGCGTCTTCCCGATGGTCGCCTGAACGTCTCTCGCCAGGGTCTCTCGCAGGCCTGGCCTCGCCGTCCGGGCGAGCTCCCTTGGGCAGCGTCCGGATGCCGGATTTACGGCGCAGTGCACTAGCATGGTGCCTCCTGGTCGCCGCCCCGAGGCGGCGCAGAGCGGGGGTATCGCATGGAGTACGCGCTGACCGAAGTTCGCCGGCTGCCGCAGGAGCGCCGGCTGCGCCTCACCTGGAGCGACGGCCACGTCGCCGAGTACGACTACGACTACGTGCGGGCGTGGTGCCCGTGCGCCATGTGCCAGGGGCACTCGAGCTCGACCATCCGGTACCAGCCGGCGAGCGGGCCGGTGACCGCCGAGTCGATCCAACCGGTCGGCAACTACGCCATCTCGGTCGGCTGGTCGGACGGCCACTCGACCGGCATCTACCGCTTCGATTTCCTGCGCCACGTCTGCCCCTGCCCCACCTGCGCCGCCGGCGGATTGAAGACCGTTGCCGACGGCGGCTAGTCGTCTAGTGTCCCGGTCGGCAGGCTAGCGCGGCAGGACAAGCCCTCCCGGCCTTCCCAGCCAGCGCTCGAGGTCGCGCTCCGTATTGAGATTCAGGAAGAGGTCGGCCGGCGCACCGAAGCGGCGCAAGGGTTCGCCCTCGAGGTAGCGGACCCGCAGCCCGGCCGCCTCGCCGAGCCGGTGCGGAGCGACAACGCCGCGCGCCACGGCGGCCGCCAGAGCGGCCAGCGCGGCCGGCCGGTAGAGGGCGCACAGCGGCTCGAGACCGCGCTCCCAGCGCGGCACCACCCAGTCGGCGTCCGCGACGGCTGCGATGTCCGCATCGGCTGCGGCGTCCGCGTTCGCTGCGGCGTCCGCGTTCGCTGCGGCGTCCGCGCCGCTGCCGCCGGCCGGCGCGCGGCGCGCCAGCTCCCGTAGCAGCGCCTCGGGCACACGCGGCAGATCGCAGGCCAGGACCAGCAGCGGCTGCCCTGGCCAGGCCAGGGCGGCGCCCAGGATGCCGGCAGCCGGCCCCGTCCCGGGGCCGTCCGGCAGGCAGGGCAGGTCCGGCAGCAAGCCGCGGCCCCGATCGGCGATCACCACCCGGGAGCAGACGCCAAGCAGCCGCTGCGCAGCCCTCGCGGTCAAGGTTGCGCCGTCCACCGCCAGCGCCGCCTTGTCGCGTCCCATGCGGCGAGAAGCGCCGCCCGCAAGGACCACCCCCACGGTCTCCGCCGGCGCCTGGTCTCCCCGGGTCGATCGGTGGTCCGCAATGGCGGCACCCTGTGCGCCCGCGGCGTGCGTGGTAGCATCGCCGACCGGTTGCCATGCCTCGGAAGGCACAGGAGGAGATCCCATGTATGCAAGCTTAGCTTTTGTCGCCCTGGCCATGTTGGCCGTCGCGTCGCCGCAGGCCAAGGCGCACCCGCGGGTCACGCTCGACACCAGCAAGGGCAAGATCGTCATCGAGCTGTATCCGGACAAGGCGCCGAAGACGGTCGCCAACTTCCGCGAGTACGTGAAGGCGGGCCATTACGACGGGACCGTTTTCCATCGCGTCATCGCCGGCTTCATGATCCAGGGGGGCGGTTACGAGGCCAACGGCAACGAGCGGCCGACGCGCCCGCCGATCGAGAACGAATCCAGCAACGGCCTCGAGAACGCGCGCGGCACCATCGCCATGGCGCGCACCAGCGATCCGCACAGCGCCACGTCCCAGTTCTACATCAACGTGGTCGACAACCGCAGCCTGAACTACTCGGCCTCGCCGCAGCGCTGGGGCTACACGGTGTTCGGCAAGGTGGTGGAGGGCATGGACGTCGCCGACGCCATCGCGGCGGTGCCGACGAAGCCGGGCGACAAGCCGGTCGAGCCCGTGGTGATCAAGAAGGCAACGGTCGCACCGTAGGGTTTCCGCGCCGCCGGTGGCCATGCCGTCCGCCCACCCACCGTCTCTCCGGCAGCAGCCTGAGCCGCGGGAGGGAGGAGAGTTGGGTGTGCCGCTGCTGCTGCTGCACGCGTTCCCGCTCTCGCGACGGATGTGGCAGGCGCAGCTTGCCGGCCTGGCCGGCTGCTGCCGGGTGCTGGCACCCGACCTGCCGGGATTCGGCGGCAGCGATCGCAGCGGCGGCAGCGGCCGGCGCGACGCGGCCGAAGGCGGCGAGCCGGCGGGAATCTGCCGCATGGAAGCTATGGCGGCGGCGGCGGTCGGTATGCTCGATACGCTGGGGGTGCCGGCCGCGGTGGTGTGCGGCCTGTCGATGGGCGGCTACGTGGCGCTGGCGCTCTACGAGCTGTTCCCCGAGCGGGTGCGCGGCTTGGTGCTGGCCGACACCCGCGCCGGCGCCGACGACGATGCCGCCCGGCGGCGGCGCCTCGAGTCGGCGCTCGCGGTCGCGAGCGGCGGACCGCCGGCGCTGGCGACCCTGGCCGACTCGCTGGTACCCAAGCTGCTGGCTCCGGGCACCTTGGCCGAGCGCCCCGATCTCGTCGCCTGGCTGCGCCAGGAGATCGTCGCGGCGCCCGCGGCCGGCGTCGCGGCCGCCCAGCGCGGCATGGCCGAACGCCCCGACCGCACCTCCCTGCTGCCGCGCATCGCCGTCCCCACCCTGGTCGTCGCCGGCGAGGAGGACGCGATCACGCCGCTCGCAGAGAGCCTGGTCCTGCGCGATCGGATCCCCGGCGCCCGCTTGGTGACCATCGCCGGCGCCGGCCACCTGTCGAGCCTCGAGCAGCCGGAGCCGTTCAACGGAGCCCTTCGCGAGCTCATGAGCGGCTTCCCGCCGGCAGGGTCATCCGGGACCGGACGACCCTGATCGTCCCTGATCGACGTCGAAGCGAAGGGGAGAGGGCGAGGGCGTCCCCGCTTCGGTTCCGGCGCCGCCGGCGGCCGGCGGCGACTGCGTTCTCGGACTGGATTAAGGAATGGTGCCGAAGACC
>DATKFK010000564.1:0-10861 GCA_035544375.1 Thermoanaerobaculia bacterium | reverse complement strand
ACGTCAGCCGCAACGCCTGCTCGACCTTCACCCTCAGCGGCCCGTTCGTGCAGCTCAACCCGGCCAAGGACAACCTCTCGGGCGGGGGGCCGTTCAATCCCGGCCAGACGGTGAGCTGGCGGCTGCGGGTGCGCAGCGCGCCGCAGTCGAGCGACCCGGCGCCGCTCGCGGGACTGGTCGCGGCGGACCTCCTGCCGGTTGATCTCCTGTACTCCCCCACCTGGACCTTCGACGATCAGGGAACCGGGCTGCCGGCGCCGCAGAGCTTCGAGCAGATCCCCAACTTCGCCGGCACCGGCCGCACGCTGCTGCGCTGGAAATGGAACGCGGGCAGCGGCAGCCTGGGCGTCAACCAGCAGGTCTTCATCCTCTTCAGCACGACGGTCCGCTCCGGCGCCGCGTTCGGGCCGCTCGCCAACACCATGACGCTCGGCTCCGACAACCCCGGGCTCGCCCTGCGCTGCTCCGGCGCCTCCCAGCCCAACACGCTGGACGTCGAGGGGACCGGCAACACCTCCGAGACGCTGTGCGCCGCGACCGGCACGATCACCGTGGCCCCCATCGCCCAGCTGGTGTCGAGCAAGACGATCCGCGGGCTGTGCGACGGCGGCTTCGGCTCGACCTCGAACGGCACCCTGATCGGCGGCTCGATCCAGTACCAGCTGCGGGTGCAGAACCTCGGCACCGTGCCGATGCAGAACATGGTGATCATCGACATCCTGCCGTTCGTCGGCGACACCGGGGTGCGCGACCTGACGCCGCGCGGCTCGCAATGGACGCCGCTGCTGGCGGCGCCGATCCTGCCGCCCGCCGGCACGACCCTTTACTACTCGACATCCGGCAACCCCTGCCGGTCCGAGGTCGGCGGACCGGTGACCGGGTGCGACCCGCCGGGCTGGACGACCGTGCCGCCGGTGCCGATCACCGCGGTGCGCTCGTTCAAGCTGGCGTTCGGCAGCCGGGTGGTGGGGCAGTTCGACACGCTCGGCTTCACCTTCCAGCTGGTGGCCCCCGGCAACACGCCGCCGGGAAGCGCCTTCAACTCCTTCGCCTACCAGGCGGACCGGTCCGACGGCCTGGGCTCGCTGGCGGCCGAGCCGCAGAAGGTGGGGGTCGCCATGGGCTCGTGCGCGGCCGCCGCCCTGGGCGACTACGTGTGGGTGGACGCCAACGGCAACGGCCTGCAGGACGACGGGCCGACCGGCCTCAACGGCATCTTCGCCCGCCTCTACTCGCCGGGCGCGGACGGCATGCCGGGGACCGCGGACGACGTCCTTCTGTCCACGACCGTGACGCAGCAGGGGCCGGCCAACACGACCGGCTGGTACAGCTTCCCGGGGCTTGCGCCCGGCAGCTACTTCGTCTGCGTGACGCCGCCGCCGACCTTCAGGCTCACCACCCCGAACGCCGGCGCCGTGGGCAACGACTCGGTCGGCAACCAGCGGACCGGCTGCTCGCCGCTGGTGACGCTGGCCGCCAACCAGCAGAACCTGACCGTCGACTTCGGCCTGCTGGCCACGCAGCTGGCGGCCCTCGGCGACTATGTCTGGTTCGACCGCAACGCCGACGGCCTGCAGAACGAATCGACGTGGGACGGCGCCAACGGCGTGACGGTGAAGCTGTGGGCGGACAACGGTAACGGCATTGCCGAGCCAGGTACCGGCGACGCCCTGATCGCGACGACCGTCACCGCCGACGACGTCTACGGCCGTCCGGGCTATTACCGGTTCGACGGCCTGATACCCGGGCTCAGCTACTACGTGCAATTCGTGCTGCCGGCGGCGGCCACCGGCTTCACCACCCAGCACGCCGGGTCCGATCCGACCATCGACTCCGACGCCGCGCCGGCGAACGGCGTGTCGCAGATGGTCGTCCTCGCGCCCGGCGAGTACAACGGCACGCTCGACGCCGGCCTGACCGCGCCGGCGGGCAGCCTGGCCATCGGCGACCAGGTGTGGCTCGACGGCAACAACAACGGCATCTTCGAGCCGCAGAGCGGTGAGACCGGGATCGACAACGTGCGCCTCGACCTGTACCGGGACGCCAACGGCGACGGCCTGCCGACCCTGGACGAGTATTCGGGCTCGACCTTCACCGGCACCGTCGCCGGTTTCTCGGGCAAGTACCTCTTCAGCGGCCTGGCCGCCGGCAACTACATCGTGGTGGTGGACCCGTCCAACTTCTCGGGCAGCGGGCCGCTCGCCGGGCTGGTGTCGAGCACCGGCAACGACCCGGCGCCCAGCCCCAACACCTGCACGGAAGGGGTGGACAAGGGGACGCCGATCGGCTCTCTCGTCGGCAGCCTGCAGTTCACCCTGACGGCCGGCCAGACCAACTGCGGCGATGGCGGGCCCAACACCAACTACACCGTGGATTTCGGCTTCACCTCCGGCAAGGGGGCCGCCCGGCCGCGCTACGACTACGGCGACGCGCCGGACGTCTCCGCAGCGACCGGGCACGGCAGCTACAACACCACGGCCCTGCACAACGGGCCGTACCACCTGCTCGGCGTGCCCAACGCCCCCTTCCTGGGCAGGTGCGTGGACGCCGACAGCGGCTTCAACCAGGACCCGCTGGCGAAGAGCGACGACCTCACGCTCTCTGACCTGGTCATCGGCACCTGTGACAGCACCGGCAACGACGAGGACGGGGTGTCGTTCACCGGTCCCTTCACCCCGGGCGGCACCGCCGCCTTCACGGTGACGGCCGGCGGCCCGGTGCCCTGCGTGCTCAACGCCTGGGTGGACTGGAACGGCGACGGCGTGTTCGGCGACTCGGCCGGCGAGCAGATCGCGACCAACGTCGTCGTGGCGGCGGGCTCGCCGGTGGTGCTGACGCCCACCGTGCCGGCGGCGGCGGCTCCGGGCGTGACCTACGCCCGCTTCCGCTGCTCCACGGCGACGGGGCTGGGTCCGACCGGTCCCGCGCCCGACGGCGAGGTCGAGGACTATGCGGTGAGCATCGTGGGCTATGACTACGGGGATGCGCCGCAGAGCTACGGCACGGCGGGTGCGGGTGCCGCGCGCCACCGCGTCGATCCGCTGGCGCCGCCGCTGATGCTCGGCACCTGCGTGGACACCGAGCCGGACGGGCAGCCGAGCCCGCTGGCCGACGGCGACGACAAGTCGGCCAGCCCCAACCGCATCGGCAACTGTTTCAATGACGAGGACGGCGTGACCTTCCCGACGCCGCTGGTCGCCTGCATGCCGGCGCACGTCAACGTCTTCGTGACCGGCACGGGCGGCAAGCTCGATGCCTGGATCGATTTCTCCAAGGGCGGCACCTTTACCGGCGCCGGCAACCAGATCTTCACCAGCCTGCCGGTCAACCCCGGCAACAACACGCTCGACTTCACGGTGCCGTGCTCGGCCACGACCGGCACCAGCTACGCCCGCTTCCGGCTCTCCTCGGCGGGAGGCCTGGGACCGACCGGCACGGCCAACGACGGCGAGGTGGAAGACTACCTGGTGACACTTTCGGAGCACCCGGTCATCGGCCTCGCCAAGCAGCTGGCGTCGGTCGCCCAGGACCCCGCGGACGCGAGGTCGTCGCGGGTCACCTTCGCGTTCTACGTCGCCAACCTGGGGAACGTGGCGCTCGCGAACGTCAACGCCACGGACAGCCTGGCGGCGACCTTCCCGTCGCCGGCAAGCTACTCGGTAATCTCCGTCACCAGCGGCGACTTCACTGTGAACGGCGCCTTCAACGGCAACTCCGACCCCAACCTGCTGGCGCCGGGCAACACGCTCGCGGTCGGCAAGACCGGCGTCGTCCAGCTCGTCGTCGAGGTGCACACCGCCGGCAACCCGGGACCCTACAGCAACACCAGCACCGCGAGCGCCACCAGTCCGATGGGTGCCCCGGTGAGCGACGTCTCCCAGAACGGCACCAACCCCGACCCGGACGGCGACGGCAGCCCGGGCAACAACAGCGATCCCACCGTCTTCGAGCTGCCGGTCGCGATCGCCGAGATTCCCACCCTCGGCCCGGCCGGGCTGGCGGCGCTGGGCGCGCTGCTCGGCCTGGCCGCCTGGCGCGAGGTGCGGCGGCGGCGCGCCGGCCGCTGCCGGGGGCGGAGCTAAAGCAGCCGGCTGGCCAGGTTGGCGAGCTCCGAGCGCTCGCCTTTTTCGAGATTGACGTGAGTGTACAGGGCGCTGCCCTTGGTGCGGTCGATGAGGTAGGACAGCCCGTTGGTGTGGGCATCCAGGTACGGCGTGTCGATCTGGAAGATGTCGCCGGTCAGGACGATCTTGGTGCGCTCGCCGGCGCGGGTGATGATGGTCTTGATCTCGTGCGGCGTCAGGTTCTGCGCCTCGTCGACGATGAAGATCACGTTGGAGAAGCTGCGGCCGCGGATGTAGGCGAGCGGCACGATGTGCAGCTTCTCGGTCTCGACCAGCTCCTCGACCTTGCGGTACTCGCGCTCTTTCTCGCTGTACTGGTTCTTGATGATCGACAGGTTGTCCCATAGCGGCTGCATGTAGGGGTCGATCTTGGAGTGGATGTCGCCCGGCAGGTAGCCGAGATCGCGGTTGGACAGCGGCACGATCGGCCGCGCCAGGTAGATCTGGCGGAACTGCCGGCGCTGCTCCAGGGCGCCGGCCAGGGCGAGCAGCGTCTTGCCGGTGCCGGCGGCGCCGGACAGCGTCACCAGCGGCACGTCGTCGTTGAGCACCGCGTGGAGGGCGAAGGTCTGCTCGGCATTGCGCGGCGAGATGCCGTAGGCGAGCGGCTTCGCCACCCGCTCCAGCCGGTCGGTGCGCGGGTTGAAGTAGGCCAGGCCGGAATTGGACCGGCTGCGCAGGATGAAGTACTGGTTGGGGAGCGGCCGCTCGGCCAGCAGCTCGTCGACCGCCAGCGCCTCGCCCCGGTACAGGCGGTCGATGGTCGCCGGATCGTCGACCTGGATCTCGCTCTTGCCCTTGTAGAGATGGTCGAGGTCCTTGATCTTGACCGTCTCGTAATCCTCGGCCGTGAGGTTGAGGGCCCGCGCCTTGAGGCGCAGGTTGATGTCCTTGGTGATCAGGATCACCTTGCGCTCCGGCTCGTGGCGGGCGAGCGCGAGCACGGCGTTCAGGATGCGGTGGTCGGCCTTCTTGGTGCCGAAGACCTCCGCCGAGTCGGGATGGCTCGCCGTCTCCTCGGTGAGGACCCGGAAGCGGCCGTGCGCGGCGCCGTCAAGGGGGATCCACTCGGCCAGCATGTTGCGGCTGGACAGGCGGTCGAGCTGGCGGATGAACTCGCGGGCCTGCAGGTTCAGGACCGAGTTGCCCTTCTTGAACTGGTCCAGCTCTTCGAGGACGGTGATGGGGACGGCGACGTCGTGTTCCTGGAAGTTGAGGATGGCGTTGAAGTCGTAGAGGATGACCGAGGTGTCGAGGACGAAGATTTTGGACAGTCTTCCTTGCATGGTCTCTCGTGGGGAGTGCTAGGCGCTAGGGGCTGGCTCCGAGGGTCGTCGTTGCCATGGAATCCGTCGTCATCTGGCCGTTGACCAAGGGTAACCCCAACCCACCCCCGGAGCAAGCCTCCAGCTGCCACCGCCGGCGGCCTCCCCTTCGCTTCGCCCGGGGATTTCGTCTCTGTGAGGTCCCCGAGGCTCTCCGCGATAACATGCCCGGCGATGACCCCGATGCTCCGCCGGGCATGCTCGCCGCGGGTCTGGATGCTGGCCTTCCTGCCTGTGCTGGCGGGCCTCGTGACCTTGGTGCCCGAGCGGCGGGTGCTGATCTTCGTCTGCGCCTGCGCCGCCATGGTGCCGCTCGCCGCCTGGATCGGCCGGGCCACCGAGCACCTGGCGGAGCGCCTCGGCGACGGTCTGGGCGGGCTCCTCAACGCGACCCTGGGCAACGCCGCCGAGCTCATCCTGGGCCTCGCCGCGCTGCGCCACGGCCTGGTCGCGATCGTCAAGGCGTCGCTGACCGGCTCGATCCTCGGCAACCTGCTGCTGGTGCTGGGCGCCGCGGTGCTGGCCGGCGGCGCGCGCCGTGACGTCCAGTGCTTCAACGCCACCGCGGCGCGCGCGCAGAGCAGCATGCTGACCCTGGGCGCCATCGGCCTGCTGGCGCCGGCGGCGTTCGGCGCCGTCTCGGGGCACGCCGTCGGCTCGAGCGGCCTGTCGCTGGCGATCGCGGCGGTGCTGATCCTCACCTATGCCTGCGGCTTGCTGTTCTCGCTGCGCACCCACCGCCGCCTGTTCCTGGGGAGCGGCTGCCGCGCCTCGGAGTCGGCGCCCGAGCCGGCCGCCTTCGCGCCGTGGACCACGGGGAAGGCGGTCGCGGTGCTGGCCGGCGCCGCCGCCCTGGCGGCGTGGGTGAGCGAGGTGCTGGCGAACGTGGTCCAGCCGGCCGCGCGGGCCCTCGGGATGAGCGACCTGTTCGTGGGAGTGGTGGTGCTGGCGACCATCGGCAACGCCGCCGAGCACGCCGGCGCGGTGCAGGTGGCGCGCCGCGACCGCATGGACCTGGCCCTGGGCACCGCGGTCGGCAGCAGCGTGCAGGTGGCGCTGCTGGTGGCGCCCGTCCTGGTGCTGGCCTCCCGCTTCATCGGCCCGCGGCCGATGGACCTGGTATTCACCCTTCCCGAGGTGCTGTCGGTGGCCGCGGCGGTCGCCATCGCCGGCCAGGTGGCGGCCGACGGGGAGTCGAACTGGCTCGAGGGGGTGCAGCTGCTGGCCGCCTACGCCGTGCTGGCGGCGTTGTTCTACTTCCTGCCAGCCTGACGCTTGCGCCGACGGCGCCGGCGTGCACAATGGCGGGCGTGCAGAAACTCGACCGGCGGGGTCCGCGAGAGCAAATTGCAACGCGGCCGCCGGCGCGGCGGGCGCTCGGGCCGCGTCTCGAGCTGCTGGCCGCCGCCGCCCTGTTCTCGACCGGCGGGGCCGCGATCAAGTCGACTCACCTGTCGGGCTGGCCGGTCGCCTGCCTGCGCTCGGCCATCGCCGCCGCGGCCCTGCTGCTGGTGCTGCCGCAGGTGCGCCGGCGACCGACCCGGCGGATGCTGGGCGTCGCCGCCTGCTACGCCGCGACGATGATCCTGTTCGTGCTGGCGAACAAGCTCACCACCGCGGCCAGCACCATCTATCTGCAGTCGAGCGCGCCTCTCTTCGTATTGTTGCTCAGCCCGTGGCTGCTCGGCGAGCGCATTCGCCGCGGCGACCTGCTCTCGATGGTGGCCATCGCGCTCGGCCTGGCGCTGCTGGTGACGGGGCTCGAGCCGGCGTCCGCGACCGCCCCCGAGCCCATGCGGGGCAACCTGCTGGCCGCCCTGTCCGGCCTCACCTGGGCACTGACGATCATGGGCATGCGGAGCCTCGGCCGCGGCGCGGGCGGCGGAGAAGCGGAGAAGCCGCGCAGCGACGGCATCGTCGCCGCCTTCTGGGGCAACGTGCTGGCCGCCGCCGCGGCGCTCCCGATGAGCCTGCCGCCGCCGGCGGTCCGGGCCGCCGACTGGCTGGTGATCGCCTTCCTGGGGGTCTTCCAGATCGGGCTCGCCTACCTCCTGCTCACGCGCGGCATCGGCGGCGTGCCGGCTCTCGAGGCGTCCCTGCTGCTGCTGCTCGAGCCGGTGCTCAATCCGTTGTGGGCCTGGCTGGTGCACGGTGAGCGCATCGGTCCGCGCGTCCTCGCCGGCGGCGCCCTGATCCTCGCCGCGACGCTGCTCAACAGCTGGCACGACGCCCGGCTGGCAGCCACCGAGCGCCGCGGCGTCGAGCCGGCCGGGGCCGGCTAGCCTCACGCTGCGCGGGCTATCTTCTGCCTGGCGACTGCCGGCACGAAATCATTTGCTCATGCCCCAGCGGCGCTTCATGGCGGCGGTGAGCGACTGCTTCACCTCGTTCATCTCCTGCCACGGGTCGGCGGCCAGGCCTTCGAGGCGCTCGGGGAGGTTTTCGATCGTGTAGGTGTCGGCGCGGACGTCCCCGGCCAGCTCCTCCCAGGCCAGGGGCGTCGAGACCGGGGCGCCGGGCCGGGAGCGCGTGGAGTAGGCGGCGATCGAGGTGGCGCCGCGGCCGTTTCTCAGGTAATCGACGTAGATGCGGCCCTTGCGCCTGGCCTTGAGCGGATTGGTGGTGTAGCGGTCGGGCTGGCTGGCGGCCATGCCTTCGGCCACGGCGTGGGTGAAGGCCTTCAGCTCGTCCCAGGTGTGGCGGCGGGCAAGCGGCAGCACGACGTGCAGCCCCTTGCCGCCGGTGGTCTTGAGGAAGCTGCGCAGCCCGGCCTCGGCCAGCTGGCGGCGCAGGACCAGGGCTGCCTCCGCCACCCGCTCCCAGGGCAGGCCCACGTCGGGATCGAGGTCGAAGACGGCATAGTCGGGGCGCTCGACCTGGTCGCGGTGCGCCCCCCAGATGTGCACTTCGAGGACCCCCATCTGGACCAGGGAGACGAGGCCGGTCGCCGAATCGATCGCGCCGTAAGACACCGTCTTGCCGCCCTCCTCGATCGCGACGCGAAGCACGGCGCCAGGGAACTGCTCGGTGAGGTGCTTCTGATAGAAGCACTCGCCGGCCTGGCCCTCCGGGCAGCGCACCAGCACCAGGGGGCGGTCGGCGATGCGGGGCAGGATCCAGTCCGCGATCCTCTCGTAGTACAGGGCGAGGTCGCGCTTGGTCAGACCCCGGTCCGGGAAGAGCACCTTGTCGGGGTGGGTGAGCCGCACGCCCGCAACCTCCACGGCCTGGGCCCGGCGCGTCATGGGCGCGGCCGGCGCCGCGGCGGCCTTCTTCCGGCCGGCGGAGCTGGCCGCGGCCGGCGCCGTGGCAGCCTGCTTTCCGGCTGCTGCCTTGCCCGCGGCACGCGGTGGCGCCGACGCCGGCGCCGGCTCCGGCGGCTCCGGCAGCTCGCGCCGCACCTCGCGCGCCGGCTTGTCCTCACGCAGGCCCAGGAAGGCAGGATGGCGCAGGTGGGCGTCGCGGGTCCATTCGGTGAACTCCACCTCGCAGACCAGCCTGGGCTCCACCCAATGGACGCCCCTCGCCTCGGCGCCGCGCGGCGGATTGGTGAACGGCGGCAGCGGGCGCTCGCTCCGTTCGAGGCGGCGGCGCAGGTCGCGCAGCACCTGCGCGGTGAAGCCGGTGCCCACCTTGCCGGCGTAGACCAGCTTCCCGTCCTCGTAGACACCCAGCAGCAGGGCGCCGAGCCCGACGCGCGTTCCCTCGGGCTCGGTGAAGCCGCCGATCACCATTTCCTGGCGCTGCAGACACTTCACCTTGAGCCAGTCCCTGCTGCGGCCGGCGCGATACGCCAGGTCGGCACGCTTGGACACGATTCCCTCCAGGCCGAAGCGGCAGGCCTGGCGATAGAAATCCTGTCCCTGGCCGGTGACGTGGTCGCTCAACCGCACCGTGCCCTCGCCGGCCGCCACGCCGGCGGCTTCGAGCAGGCGTCGCAGTGCCTGCTTGCGCTCGGCAAGGGGCGCCGGGCGAAGGTCGTAGCCGTCCAGGTAAAGAAGATCGAAGACGAAATAGACCATGGCGCCCGGCAGGCCGCCGCCGTTGCTGAAGGATTCCTGCAGCGCCTGGAAGCTGGTCTTGCCGTCCGGCAGCAGCATCGTCACCTCGCCGTCCAGCGCCAGCGATTCGACCGGCAGCTCGGCCGCCGCCGCGGCGACCGGCGGAAAGCGGTCGCTCCAGTCCTTGCCGTGGCGGGTGAGGAGGCGCGCCTTGCCGCGGGAGACCTCGCAGACCACCCGGTAGCCGTCGAACTTGATCTCGTGCAGCCACTGGTCGCCCGCCGGCGGGGCGCTGACCAGCGTCGCCAGCTCCGGCGCGATGGCGCGCGGCAGCGGCCCGCGGTGCGCTCCCGGCACCGCGGCGGCCAGGTCGTGCAGCTTGCGGAGAGCGGTGCCCCCGGCCGCGGCACCGGCTCCGCCCCCGGCACCTTTCGCACCCTGGGCCGAGCCGGTGCCGGAGCGGCTCTTGATGCCCTTGGCGGCGTCCCCGGCCTTGGCTCCGTCCCCTGCCTTGGCGCCCTTCGCACCCCTGGCCGCGCCCTTGGTCCTGGCGGCGCCGGTCTTGGCGGCGCCGGTCTTGGCGCCCCTGGTCTTGGCGGCCCCTGCTGCCGCCGTCTGAAGCTCGGTCGCGCCGTCCGGGCCCCACACGCGCCGCGGGTCGGCGGCGATCTCCTCGACGGTCTGGCCGCTCTCGACGCTCTTGACCTCTTCGCGCACCAGCGCGTCGTCGCTGCCGGGGCGCGCGGTGGCGTCGTTTTCCTTGATCAGCAGCCAGTTCTCGTGGTTGTCGCCGGCCCGGGAGCCGGTCATGCGCACCAGCGTCCAGCCGCCGCGCAGCTTCTCGCCATGGAGCTCGAGCTTGAGCTTGCCCTGCTTCCAGGCCGCGAGCGGCTCACCCTCGAGCGAGCGCCAGGTGCCGCGGTCCCATAGCTGCACGGTGCCGCCGCCGTACTCCCCGGCGGGGATGATGCCCTCGAAGCCGCCGTACTCGATCGGATGGTCCTCGACCTGCACCGCCAGCCGCTTCTCGTGGGGATCGAGGCTGGGACCCTTGGGGACCGCCCAGCTCTTGAGCACGCCGTCCATCTCCAGGCGGAAGTCGTAGTGCAGGCGCCGCGCCGCGTGCTTCTGCACCACGAACCCCGCCCCGGCGGCATCCTCCTGCCGCGACCGCCGCCGCGGCCGCGTCTTGCCTGCCGGCTCCGGCGTGCGCGAGAAGTCCCGTTTCCTGCGGTATTGCTCGAGGGCCACGGGTTCAGGCGCTCCGCCTGGCGGAGCGGCGGTGTGGCTGCTTGGCCGGGCGGCGCGCCGGCGGCTTCCGGGAGGCCCCGGCCGGCTTGGCCGCCCGTCCCGCGCCTACCGCTCGTCCCGCGCCACCCGCCCTGCCCTCGCCGGCCGCTCTCCCCGCGCC
>DATKFK010000563.1:0-2237 GCA_035544375.1 Thermoanaerobaculia bacterium | reverse complement strand
GGTGGATTTCGCCATCGAGGAGATGCGCGCCGGCAAGGATCGCGTCACGGCCATCCTGGAGGCCGGTCACAAGCGCGCCCGCCCTATTGTCATGACCACGGTGGCCATGGTGGCCGGCATGCTGCCGGTGGCGGCCGGGTTTGGCGGCGACGAAGCCTTCCGCGAGCCGATGGCCATTGCGGTCATTGGTGGACTCATTACCTCGACCGGTCTCACGCTCGTCATCGTGCCGGCGGCCTTCACGCTGATCGATGACATCGAGCGCTGGCTCGGTCCTAAGTTCGGCAAGGTCGTGGTCGCGCCTCCTCCGCAGGTTGCGGCGCCATCACAGCCCCATCCGGCCGCGTAGGCAGTGTTGCCAGCAGTCTCTTCCGACACAGGACCTGAACCACCCGCCACGGAGGCCCCCAAGCTGGGGCCTCCCGCGTGGTGGGTGCGGCTCCTCTCGCATGTCCCCATGGTGCTGCTGGACCGCCTGGCCGATGTGCTCGGCTGGCTCGCATTCCGCGTATTTCCGTACCGCGAGCACGTGGTCCGCGAGAATCTGACCAAGGCGTTTCCGGACCTGGATGAGGCCGGGCTGCGCCAGGTGATGCGCGCCTATTACGACGGCTTCGCGCAAATGCTGGTGGAACTGTTGAAAGGCGCGAGCCTCCCCCCCGCGGAATTCAACGAGCGGGTGCGTATCGTCAACCTCGAGAAGGTGCAGGCGTACCTGGCGGCCGGGCAGTCGGTGCTGCTGGTGGCAGCCCATCAATGCAACTGGGAGTGGATGCTGCTCGGCCTGTCGCTGGAGCTGGGCTATCCGCTGGACGCCGCCTATAAGCCGCTGGTCGACAGCTGGGCCGAGCGCGAGATGAAGAAACTGCGCAGCCGCTTTGGCTGCCGCATGATTCCGGCCAAGGAAATCCTGGCGGACATCATCAAGCGCGGCAAGGTGGTACGCGCGGTGGCCATGGTGGCCGACCAGGAGCCCACCACCAGCGAGCACAAGCACTGGACGCGCTTCCTGAACCGCGACACGGCGTTCTACATGGGGCCGGAGGAGATCTCGCGCGTCACGCGCTTCCCCGTGTTCTTCATCGAGATGCGCCGCACCCGCCGCGGGTTCTATGAGATGGCCTTTCAGCCTCTCTCCACCCCCGAGGAGAGGCTCAAGCCGGGTGAGCTCACCGAGCGCTACGCCCGTCTAGTCGAAACACAGATCCGTTCTGCCCCGGCCGATTGGCCGTGGTCGCACAAGCGCTGGAAGCTCAAGAAGTCCGTCTATAGCAAGCGGTAGGTCGTCGAGGGGCGGCTTGGCGCGGGGGGACGGCTCGGCGTCCCACCGTTCTTGTCCCAGGCCTCGCCAAGGCTTGCTCTTGCTCGTATATTCTATTTCGGATATACATAGACGTATATTCGAATCGAAGGAGCTGGCCATGTCGGACACTCGTACCCCCGTTTTGATCGTTGGCGGCGGCCTCGCCGGACTGACTACCGCCGTCATGCTCGCCTGGCGAGGCGTGCGCCCCCTGCTGGTGGAGCGTCATGCGGATACCTCGAAGAACCCCCGCGCCCGCGGCATGAATTTCCGGACAATGGAGTTGCTGCGCGTCGCCGGCCTGGAGTCGGACCTGATGGCCGCGGGCGGTGACCTGAGGGACTTCGCCATTGTCATCGCGGAGTCGGTCACGGGCCGCGAGCTGCGCACCCTGCTGCCCCGCGGGTCGTTCGACACGAGCGCTCTGAGCCCGGCTCCCATGAGCCATGTCGGCCAGGACCGCGCCGAACCCATCCTGAGGCGGCATGCCGAAGCGCTCGGCGCTGACATCCGCTACTCCACCGAATTGACTGCCTTCGAGCAGGACCCAGGTGGGGTGACCGCCACGATTCGCGACCTGCGAACCGGGCTCGAGTCGCACGTGCGCGCGGACTACCTGGTTGCCGCCGATGGCAACCGGAGTCGTGTCCGCGAGGGCCTGGGTATCGGGTTGCACGGCGCCGGCAGCCTGTCTCACAACATCGCCATGGTGTTCGAGGCCGACGGCCTGGAGGAAACGCTGCGGGACAAGGCCCAGGCACTCTACTACCTCCAGAATCCCGACTTCACCGGTGCCTTCATCAACGCCGGTGAACGCGACCGCGCCTTCGTTACAGTCGAATATGATCCCAACAAGGAGGAGCCCGCGGATTTTGACACCGGGCGCTGCACCAGCCTGGTACGCGCCGCACTCGGTGTTGCCCGCCTCGATGTC
>DATKFK010000562.1:0-5931 GCA_035544375.1 Thermoanaerobaculia bacterium | reverse complement strand
GGCCGAGGACGTGCAGGCCGTCAGCCGCGAGGTGTCGGGGTCGCTCAGCAGCACGCTCGAGGATGCCGTCGGCAAGGACCCGACCCAGTGCTCCTATAGCCTGGGCGGCAACCCGCCGCGCCTGATCAGCCTGTCGCTGCGCCGCGCCCCGAGCGCCGCCCAGGCGGCGAGCCGGCAGCAGACCGCCGAGTCGGGCCTGCGCTCGCTCTCTGCCGGGGCGCCGGTCGAGGACCTGCCGCACCTGGGCGACGGCGCTTTCTGGGTCGGCGGCCAGATCGATCAGCTCAACGTGCGCCGGGGCGACACCCTGCTGGTCTTCACCGTCCAGCTCGACAAGGCCCCCCTCCCCGCCGCTCTCGCCCTGGCCGGCAAGGCGCTGTCGCGGCTCGCCCGCCCCGCCCCCCCGTCGAGGCCGGCGCCAGCCGCCCCGGGAGCAAGATGAGAGCCCCCTTGCGGTACGCCCTGGGCGCGCAGCTCGCGGTGGCGCTGGCGGCCTCCACGCCGGCCGCGCCGCTGGCTCCGGCGACGGCGCCGCCAGCCACGGCGGTCCCGCACGCCTACGTCGAGTTCACCGTCCCGCAGGCCTCCCCTCCCGCCGGCAAGGCGCCCGCACCGCCGCCGCCGGCCTATCCCGACGCCGCGAGCGCCGGCCTCGATCCGGCGGCCCTCACCCACCTGGTGCTGCGCGCGAAGCTGTTCGATTCCGACGCGGTGGTGGTCGAGAAGGATGGGAGGCTCGTGGCCGACGTCCGTTTCGGCAAGCCGGCCGGACCGATCGAGGTCGGCTCGATCACCAGGTCGGTCGCCGGGCTGGCGATCGGCCGCCTGCTCTACACCGGGAAGATCCGCTCCCTGGACCAACCGGTTGCCGACTGGTACCCGGAATGGCGCGGCGGGCCCAAGCAGGCGATCACCCTGCGCCACCTGATGAACCACACGTCGGGCCTCGCCGCGCAGCCCACTCCCGAGGAGATCTACGCCAGCCCCGACCTGGTGCGGCAGGCGCTGGACGCCGACCTCGCCTATCCGCCCGGCAGCCATTTCTTCTACAACAACAAGGCGGTCAACCTGCTCGCCGGCATCGTCGAGAAGGCGAGCGGGCGCAAGCTCGACGAATACCTGCGCGACGAGATCTTCGCGCCGCTCGGCATCTCCCGCTTCGCCTGGATGCGCGATCCGGCCGGCAATCCCCACGTCCTCGCCGGGCTGCGGCTGGAAGCGCGCGACCTGGCGCGCATCGGCCGGCTGATGCTCGACCAGGGCGTCTACGACGGCCAGCGCCTGCTCGCCGCCGTCTTCGTCCGCGAGTCGGTGCATGCGGCGCAGCCCTTCTCGCCGACCGGCGGCCTGCTCTGGTGGGTGATCCCCGAATGGACCCGGCTGGTCATCGACCGGCCCCTCCTCGACACCTGGCGCCAGGGAGGCGCCGACCCCGCGTTGCTCGCCGCCCTGGCGCCGCTCGCCGGCCGCGAGATCCCGCGCCAGGAGCTGTTCACCACCCTCGACCGCGCCTTCGGCCACGACAAGGCCCTGACCCTGTGGGTCGACAACGTGCCGGCCCGCAACCTGCCGACGCCGAAGGTCGCCGCCGGACCGCCCATCGGCTTCGACGCCAGCGGCGCCCTGGGCCAGTACCTGGTCGTTTTCCCGGCCGCCCGCCTGGTCGCCGTCCGCCAGCTCCGCCAGCACCCTCACCGGGCGGCGGGCGACGATTTCGAGGACTTCCCCGACCTCGTGCAGGCCCTGGTTCCGGCCCCGTCCGCCAGGCACTGAGTCCGGCAAGCGACACCCCCACCAGGAGGAGGCTCACCTCACGATGCGATCTCGATGCCTGCCGCTCTGCCTTTGCGCGCTGCTGCTGGTTGCCGCGGGATGTCACCGCCAGCAGCGCCAGGAGCCACGGCAGGGCGGCGCCGCGCCAACCGCCGCCGGCCCCGCACCGCCGGCGCGCGCCGCCAGGCCAACCCGCAACCTGGCTTGCGACCTGCTCACCAAGGACGACGCCGAGGCGCTGTTCGGCGAGCCGGTCCAGGGAGAGCCGGTGACCAGCGCCATGGCCGACATCGGCGTCGTTTCGTGGCGGTGCGGCTACATCTCGGCCCGGAGCTCCAGCGGCCCGGCGAGCTCGACGAAGGTGGTGACGCTGCTCGTCAAGCACTGGCAGGAACGCGCGGAGGCCCGGAGCGCCTACGAGCATGCCCATGCCCTTTCGCAATCCATCTCGGGCCAGGTGCCCGAACCCGTCGACGGCCTCGGGGAGCGCGCCTACTGGGCGGGAGGCAAGGTGAACCAGCTCAACGTGCTGGCGGGCAACGACTGGCTGGTGATCAGCGGCACGGAAGGCCCCGGCCTCGACCAGCTCGGGCCGGCCAAGGCGGCGGCAGCCAGGATCCTCGCCCACCACTGATCGCCGGATCGCCGCGGCCCGCTGCCGCCCCAGCCGGGGAAGCCAGCCGTGCACGCCCCTTGCAACCGGCCTCGGGGCGTCGGAGGGCTGCGCCGCGCATGAAGATCACCGTCCTGACATCGCTCACCGCTCCCGGGAGCGCGGACCGCCACGGGCGCCGCGGCGGCCCGCGCGTCGCCGCCTACGATCAGGTCGCCGACCAGGTGGCAGGCGCGCTGCGCGCCGGCGGCCATCGCGCGGCGGTCTTCGCGGCCCCGGCCGACCTGCCCCGCCTCCTCGCCAGCCTCCGCCGCCGCCGGCCGGAGCTGATCTTCAACCTGCTCGAAAGCTTCGGCGGCGGCGCCAACGCGACCGGCGGCGAGATGGCGGTGGCCGCGGTGCTCGACCTGCTGCGCGTGCCCTACACGGGCAGCGGCCCGGGCGAGCTCTTCCTGCGCCAGGACAAGGGCCTGGCCAAGAAGATCCTCGCCTTCGAAGGCCTGCTCTATCCCGATTTCGCGGTCTTCACCCGCGACGCCGACCTCGAAACCGGCGGCAGGCTGCGCACGCCGCTGATCGTCAAGCCACTCACCGCCGACGCCTCGATCGGCATCGACGGCGGCTCGCTGGTGCACGACACCTCGGCGATGCTGCGCCGGGTGGCCGCAATCCACGAGGAGCTCGGCGATTCCGCCCTGGTCGAGGAGTTCGTCGAGGGCCGCGAATTCTACGTCGGCGTGCTCGGCAATCGCGAGCCGCGCGCCCTGCCGCCCATCGAGATGGATTTCTCCGGCCTGCCGGAGGGCGCCCCGCACATTCTCGGTGCGGCGGCGAAATGGTCGCCCGCCACACCCGAGTACCGGGGCACGCGCGCCACCGTTGCCGACCTCCCCGACGACCTGCGGGCCCGCCTGCAGAGCACCGCCGTCCAGGCCTACCGCGCGCTGCGGGTGCGCGACTACGGCCGGGTCGACATGCGCCTGACCCCGGCCGGCGAGATCTACGTCATCGAGGTGAATGCCAACTGCTACCTGGACCGCTCCGGCGAGCTGGCCATGGCGGCCGCCGCCGCCGACCTCGACTACCAGCGCCTGATCGAGCACGTCGTCGAGCTGGCGCTCGAACGTCAATCCGCCGCTTCGCCCGAGGCGGCAAGCTCCCGCGCCGGCATCGCCGGCGTGGCCGCGCGCTGACGGAGCACCTCGTACAGCGCCACCGCCACCGCGCTCGACAGGTTGAGCGAGCGCAGCTCCGGATCGATCATCGGGATCGCCACCAGGCGGTCGTGGTAGCGCATGCGCATCCCCAGCGGCAGGCCGGCGCTCTCGCGCCCGAAGACCAGCACCACCCGCTCCGGATAGGAAACCGCCCACAGGTCGCGCGGCGCCTCGGCGCTGAAGAAGAACGGCTCGCCCAGCTCCGGCAGCCGCTCTGCCAGGCTCTCCCAGCTCGGCCACACCCGCGGCCGCACCCGCGGCCAGTAGTCGAGGCCGGCGCGACGCACCTCCCGGTCGTCGAGCGAGAAGCCGAGCGGCTCGACGAGGTGCAGGCGCGCGCCGGCCGCCAGGCACGTGCGGCCGGCGTTGCCGGTGTTCCAGTGAATCTCCGGCTCGACCAGCACGACATGGAGAGAGTCCACGCTAGGAAGCTTACCCGACCCCGCCGCCGCCGCCCACTTCCATTCTCTCCTCGGCTCCCTCCTCGGCACTCTCCTCGGCTCCCTCCTCGGCATTCTTCTTGCTGATCTGCCTGGGTGCTCCGCATCGCCCTCGCCATGGCCGCCAAGCCGCCTTCCCTACCCTCGACCGCCGCGGCCGCCGCGCCCGGCGCCGCCGGCCCTGACTTCGAGAGCGGCAAGCTCGGGCTGACGCCGATCCGCGACCTGGCGCTGTCGCTCGCGGACTCGCCCCTCGCGCCGGTGTTGGAAGAGCTCGGCCGCGAGCTCGAGAGACACGGTATCCGGCGCCTGCGGCCGCACTTCTACCTCTCGACCGAGTGGGGAGTGCCTTTCGGCACCATCGCGATCGCCATCCCCTTCTATCTGGCGCGGCCCGATCTCACCAGTCTGCACGCCGCACGCACCAGCTTCGTCGAGGGCATCAGCCGCTCCGACCTGCTCCGCTACCTGCGCCACGAGATGGGCCACGTCGTCAACTACGCCTACCGCCTCTACGACCGTGCGGAATGGGTGCGGCACTTCGGCTCGATGAGCCAGCCGTACGTCGAGGAGTTCCGGCCGCAACCGTTCAGCCGGCGCTTCGTGCGCCATCTGCCAGGCTGGTACGCCCAGAAGCACCCCGACGAGGATTGGGCCGAGACCTTCGCCGTCTGGCTGATCCCTGACCACGACTGGCGCGCCGAGTACGCCGCCTGGCCCGAGGCGCTGGCCAAGCTCGAATACTGCGACCGTGCGATGGCCGAGCTCGGTGACCGGGAGCCGCTGGCCACCGCCGTCGATCTCGACGTCGACGTCAGCGAGGTATCGACCGCGCTCGACGATTTCTACCGCGACCTCGAGACTCCGGCGGCGGATCTGCCGCCGGGGCTCGACGGCGCGCTGCGCTCGCTCTTCCTGGACCTGCGCCCCGACGACACCGCGGACCGCGGTGATTGCCGGCCGGCGGGCGAGCTCATCCGCCGGCTGGGGCGGCACCTGCCCGCCGAGGTCTATCGCTGGACCGGCCACTTCCCGGAGCGCACCCGCCGCCTCCTCCTCGAGCTCGGCGCCCGCTCCGACGCGCTGCGCCTGGCCTACCCCGCCGCGCGCGAGAACGAGGCGGCGCTGGCCCTCACCACCCTGGTGACGGCCCTGGCGATGAACTACGTTCATGGCGGCAGCTACGCTCCTTGACCAGTTCGCTACTGGCAAGGAAGTTGCTATAGCCCCTCTGCGCGCGCGGTAACGCCCGTGTTGAACCGAACCGGAGCCCAAGCCGCAGGAAGGGTCGGCGCCCTGCGACAAGGCTCCCCAGTATTCGTTTGCGGGGCGCCGACCCTTCCGGAAAAGGAGCTCGTCATGCTGTGGACCATCGTCTTGATCCTGATCATCCTGTGGGCCCTGGGCTTCGCCGTGCACATCGGCGGCGGCCTCATCCACCTGCTGCTGGTGATCGCCCTGATCGTCGCCATCGTGCGGCTGATCCAGGGAAGACCCGTAATCTGAGCCGCGCTTTCCCGACGGCCTGACGGGCGAGACACCGGCGGCGGCCGTGACGCGGCGGCCGCCGGCGCCCCCGATTGGCCCAGCCAGGCTTCTCGAAGTGGTCCTTCCCGGCGGAGCACGGCAACCCTAGACTCGTTGCCATGAACGCCAGCCAACTCTTTTCGACCCCTGTCCTGGCCGCGAAAGCCCGGGCCTTCCTGGCCATGCACGGCCGGCCGATGCTGGTGCTTCCCAACGCCTGGGACGTCGCCAGCGCCCGGGTCGTCGCGGCGGCGGGCGCGCGAGCCGTGGCGACCAGCAGCGCGGCGATAGCGGCGGCGCTCGGCTATCCCGACGGCGAGTGCCTGCCGCGCGAGCTGATGCTCGAGGCGGTGCGCCGCAT
>DATKFK010000561.1:0-7985 GCA_035544375.1 Thermoanaerobaculia bacterium | reverse complement strand
GGCTACCACGCCGCCGATCCGGCGGATCTCAGCGTCCGCTCGCTGGCGCCCCTGGCTGCTGACGAAGAGGGGCCGCCCGGAGACGCCGTGACGCAGATCGCCCGGGTTCATGGAGGTTATGACCAGCTGCCGCGCTGGCTTGCGGGTGAGTTGCAGGCCGAGCTGCGGCTGCGCTCCCCGGTGACGGCCATCGAATGGCGGCGGGGGCACGCCCAGCTTGCCGTGCCGCGGGACACGGGCGCCGTGCGGCGATTCGTCGCGCGAGCGGCGATCGTGACCGTGCCCGCCGGGGTCCTTGCCGCCGGCCCGGCGCAGCCCGGCGGGCTCCGGCTGCTGCCGGACCCGCCGCGCATCCGGCGCTCCTGCGGCCTCGTCGCGATGGGAGCGGCGGCGCGCCTCGCCTGCTGGTTTCGCGAGCTCCCGTGGAGCGCCGCCGTGGCCGGCCGCCATCGCGAGCCGACCGCGCGCGCCAGCTTCTGGCACCTGGATGGCCCGACCTTCGCCGTCTGCTGGACCGCCTACCCGCTGCGCTGGCCGCTCGCCGTGGCCTGGACGGGCGGGCCGCAGGCAGCGGCGCTCGCATCGCGCGGCCGCCGCGCTGTCGAGTCGGTGGCGGTCGCCGAGCTGGCCGCGGCCTTTGGCCTGCCGCGCCGCGCGGTCACGTCGCGCCTGGTGGCGACCTGGATGCACGACTGGCAGCACGACGTCTACTCTCGCGGCGCCTACAGCTACGCTCGCGTCGGCGGCGCGGGGGCGGCACGCAGCCTGTCGCGGCCGGTCGAGGACACGCTGTTCTTCGCCGGCGAGGCCACGGACACCGGCGGTCACACGGGGACGGTCGAGGGAGCGCTGGCGAGCGGTCTGCGTGCTGCCCGGCAGGTGAGCCATGTGCTCGGGGCGGGCTGACGGCCCGCCTTTGCCCCGACTCGCGGCGTTCTGCGCACCCTCGATGGTATGGACAGCGTGGAGGCGGGCTCGACGCTTACGGCGCTGCTAGAGAGCACAGTGTCGAGGTGGGGAGATTGTCCCTTCCTGGTGGGCGAGCGAGGGATGGTTCGCTACGGCGCTTTCCAGCAGGGAGTCCATGGCCTGGCCTCGACGCTTGCCGAGCGCGGCGTCGCGGCTGGCGACCGGGTGGTCGTGGTCATGCCGAGCTGCCCGGAGATCCTCTACCTGTGGTTCGCGCTGGCGCGCCTGGGCGCGATCATGGTGCCGGTCAACCCGGCGCTGGCGGATGTGGAGATCGCGCCGGTCCTGCGCCATGTCGCCGCGCGTGCCCTGATCGGCGATACCTGCCGCCTGGCAGCCTACGCCGGCCACCTTGCGCCCGACCTGCGCATCGCCGCCACCCAGGGCTCGGACCTCGCTCCCCTGCTGCTGCCGCGGCCGGCGGGGTCTGCGGCCCGGGTCTCCGCCGCGGACCCCGTGTCGCTGCTGCTGACCTCGGGGACCACCGACCTGCCCAAGGTCGCGGCGCTCTCCCATGCCAGCTTCGTGATACCTGCCCGCGAGTTCGGCCGCTGGATGAAGGTCGGTCCGGCGGACCGGTTCTTCGCCTGCCTGCCCCTCTTCCACATGGCGGGACAGGCCTTCGCGGCCAGCGCCGTTGCCGCCGGCGCGTCTCTGCTCGTGGTGCCGCGATTCAGCGCGCGGAGCTTCTGGGACCTGGTCCGCCGGCATCGCGTCACCCTGGTGCGCCATCTCGGAGAAATGCTGGTGGTGCTCTGCCGCCAGCCGGCCACGGCCGGCGACCGTGACCATACGCTGCGCGCCGTCTACGGCGGGGGCGCGCGGCCCGAGATCGCCGATGAGTTCGAGCGCCGGTTCGGCGTCGCGGTCGTCGAAGGCTACGGCCTGACGGAAACCAACACCGTGCTGCGCAACGAGCTGCGCCGGGGGCGCCGCGGCTCGATCGGGCGCCCCCTCCCCTACTGCGAGGTGCGGATCGCCGGCAGGGACGGCGACCCGCTGCCCGCTTCGGCGGCCGCGGCGCCCGTGGTCGGCGAGATCCAGGTGCGGCGCAACCCGGTGATGATGAGCGGCTACGTCGGGGCGCCGGAGCTGACCGCCGCCGTTTTCGCCGGCAACTGGTTTCACACCGGCGACCTCGGCTGGCGGGACGCGGACGACTGGTTCTACTTCGTGGGCCGCAGCAAGGACCTGATCCGCCGGCGCGGCGAGCACCTCGTCCCGTCCCGGATCGAAGGCGTGTTGGAACGACACCCGGCGGTGGCGCTCTCGGCGGTGATCGGCGTCGCCGACGAGGTGGGCGGCGAGGAGGCCAAGGCTTTCGTCGTCCTCAAACCCGGCTGCCGAAGCTCCCCGCAGGATCTGGTCGCCTGGTGCCGGACGTCCCTGGCCGAGTTCGAGGTGCCGCGCTTCTTCGAGATGTGCTCCGACCTGCCGCGTACCGATACGCACAAGATCAACAAGGCGAAGCTGCGCGTGGCAGGCCACGGATCGTGTTACGACCGGGCGGCGGTGCCGCTACCGCTATAGTGCCGCCAGCCGGCCGCCGTGCGGCGGCGCCGGCAGGGGCGCCCACCGGATGAGGAAGCTGCCATGACCCAGATCGACCCCCTGGCCCCGGTCGTCGCCCTGGAGGGCGCGGCGGCGCCGCTCGATCGCGAGCGTTGCCTGGCCGTGGCCCGCTTCCTGGCTCGGTTGCGGGCGATGGCGGGAGGTGCGACCGCCGCGGCGGCGTCCCAGCCGCCGCCGGACCGGCTCGCCGCGGCGCTGCTGGGGCTGGCCGGCGCCGGGCGTCTCGGCTTCTCGGCCGGCGGCGCCGGCGCGGCCGGCACGTCCGGCACGTCCGGCACGGCCGGCACGGCCGGCACGGCAGCAGCGCCAGGTGCAGTCGACGCGCTCGAGGTCCTCTACACGCCCTCGCGCGCCGCCAACCTCTCGGTGCTCGCCGCGGCGGAGGAGACCGGCACCGGCTTTCCCGAGCCGGTGCGCCACAAGCAGGCGGAAGCGCTGCGCACCTCGCAGGGCGCGCTGCTGCGCTTCCCGCCGGAGGAGGGAGGGCCGCCGCTCGAGGTCTTCATCACCGACTGGTCGCCCTGTCCCGCGGCGGCGGCGGTCGCGGTCCATCGCGACCACTCCTGGCTGGCGGGAACCGAGAAGCCCGCGGGGGTGGGCTTCGCCGGGCGTTACGTCCGCCACCCGCTCACCGGCGACCTGTTGCCGGTCTGGGTGGCCGACTGGGTGCGGCCCGACTTCGGCAGCGGCGCGGTGCTGGTGAATCCGGCCCACGACCCGGCCGACCTCGCGTTCGGGCGCGCCGTCGGCCTGCCCATCCGCTTCGGCCTGGCGCCGGCCGATTTCGACGATGCGCCGGAGCGCTGGCTGACGCCGCCTATCGTCAAGACCGGGGTGTCGATCCGCACCGGCCGCTACGACCGGCTCGAGGCGCCCACGGCAATGGCGACGTACTTCGAGGTGCTGGCGGGACGCGGCCTGGCCGAGCGCGTCAAGGACGTGCAGGCGGGCCGGGCGGCGATCGGCCGCCTGGTTGCCGATCCGGACGGGCCCTTGGCCTGGGACCCGTCCCGGCGCCGGCTTTCGGCGGCCCGAGATGCACCGCCGGCCGCCGCGCCCGCTCCGGCCGGCGCGCCGGGTTCGCGCATGCGGCTCGAGGCCGGCGAGCTGCTCGCGGCGGCGGTCGCGACGGCGCCGGGGGAGGCGCCGGTCGTGGTCTGCCCGGCGGCAGAGCAGACCGGCGCGCTGCTCTACCTGCGTCTGCTGGCGTTCGACATCCACGGCGCGCCGTTCGCTCCCGGCGGCGTCGTCCTGGTGCAGAAGACACAGGACTCGGGCCGGCCCGCGGGCGGCGCCGGCCCCGACGCCGGCCCCCAGGCGGTCGCGCTGGCGCTGCTGATCGGCGCGCCGCTGGCGCAGGTGGTGGTCCTCAAGCAGCAGGTGCTCGAGCAGGTGAGCCGGTTCGTGCGGGTGCACGGCGAGCTGGCCGCTGCCCTGGACGGCGGCAGCGGCAGGCAGCGGCAGGGCGCGGAGGCGAGCGGCGAGCCGCCGGTCAAGGCGTTGGCGCGCGCGAAGGAGGCGATGCTGGCCGCCGAGCCGTCGCGGGCATTCGAGCTCGTGAGGCAGGTCCAGAAGCAGCTGGCGGCGCAGCCGTCCGCGGCACCGGCGGCGGCGCTCGACGACTACCTGGCGGCGGCCTGGGTCCTCACCGGGCTGGGCAGCCCGCCGGGCCTGGCGGCGGCAGGCAGCTGGGGACGCCTCTGATGTCCCATCTCGGAAAGTCGCCTGGCACCCGTCCGCCGACCCTGGGCATCCTGATGCTCGAGGGCAGGATGGCCGTCGTGCCGGGCTGCATGGCATGCGACGAAACCTTTCCCTACCCGGTGGTGCGGCGGACGGTCGCCGGCTCGCGGCCGCCTGCCGGGCGCGGCGAGGTCGAGGCGATGGCGCCGCTCTACGCCGCGGCGGCGCGCGAGCTGGTGCGCGCCGGCGCCGACGTCATCACCGACAACTGCAACGGTGCGATGGTGTGGATGCAGGACAGCCTGGCGGCCGCGGTGACGGTGCCGGTTTTCACCTCGGCCCTGATGCTGGTGCCGCTCGTTCACCGCCTCATGCCGTCGCGGCGCATCGGCATCCTGGCTTTCGACGGGACGGCGGTCGGCGAGGAGATCTACAACGCTTGCGGTTTCAGTGGCCGCGACGTGCCGCTGGCGGTCGCCGGCGTGTCGGGCTGCGCATCGTGGCAACGCTTCCTGCGCACCAAGGAGATATCCGGCGCGGAGCGGCCGCGCCTGCTCGCGGATCTCGTGGCGGTCGCCAGCGCGCTGCGGCGCGAGCATCCCGATCTCGGCGCCTTCGTCGCGGAGTGCACCCTGCTCCCCCCCGCCTGCCAGGCGGTGCGCGACGAGCTCGGCGTGCCGGTGTTCGACATCCTGACCTGCCTCGACCTGGCGCTCGCCGGGCGTTCGCGCCCGCCGGGCATCGGGCGCCGGGCGGGCGGTGCCGCCGGTGGAGGTGGCGAGTGGTGAGCGGCGGATACGTGGCGGCGGCGACGCCCCAGGCCCTCCTCTCGCATCTGCGCGCCCGCCAGGGCGAGATGGTCGATTTCCTGCGCCGCCTGGCGCTCATCGAGACCCCGTCCCTCTGCCCGGAGTCGCAGGGCCCCGCTTTCGACCTGCTCGCCGCGGGGCTCGCGGCGGCGGGCTACCGCGTGCGCCGGCTGCGTGGCGAGCGCAGCGGCGGTCAGCTGTTCGCGGCACCGCTGGGGCGGGCCCGCGGCCGGCGGGCGCAGCTCCTGCTCGGCCACGTCGATACGGTCTGGCCGCTGGGCACCCTCGCGCGCATGCCGGTCACGCTCCGCGACGGCCGCTTGACCGGTCCGGGCGTCTACGACATGAAGGGCGGCCTGACCCAGATCGTCTTTGCGCTGGCGGCCCTGCGCGAGCTGGGTCTCGAGCCGCCGGCCACTCCGGTCGTCTTCGTGAGCTCGGACGAGGAGGTCTTCAGCGCCGACTCACTGCGCTCCATCTCGCGCCTGGCGCGCCGGGTGGAACGGGTCTTCGTGCTGGAGCCGTCCCTCGGCCCGGAAGGCCGGCTCAAGACGCAGCGCAAGGGGTTCGGGCGCTACCGGGTGAGGGTCCATGGCAAGGCCGCGCACTCCGGCCTCGAGCCCGAGAAAGGGGCCAGCGCGATCCTCGAGATGGCGCACGCCATCCTCTACCTGCACAGTCTCTCGGACCCGGTGCGCGGCATCGCCGTCAACGTCGGCACGGTCCATGGCGGCGAGCGGGTGAACGTCATCGCCCCCGAGGCGACCGCCGAGGTCGGCGTCAGGCTGCTGGCGGCGGCGGACCGCGAAGAGGTCGAAAGCAAGATCGCGGCGCTGCGGCCCGTCGTCCCGGGCACCCGGATCGAGATCGCCGGCAGCGTCGACCATCCGCCGCTCGAGCGCACGCCAAGGAACCAGGCGCTCTTCGCACTGGCCAGGGCCGCGGCCGGCGAGCTGGGGATCGAGATCGAAGAGGGGATGGCGGGCGGAGGCTCGGACGGCAACACCACCAGCCTCTTCACGGCCACCCTGGACGGACTGGGGGCGGTCGGCGACGGCGCCCACGCCGACCACGAGTTCGTCGAGGTCGGCCGGCTGCCGGAGCGCGCCGCCCTGCTCGCCATGCTGATGCTGGCGCCGCTCGCGGCCGGCGAGCCGGCTGGGGCGCGGGCAACGTCATAGCTGTTCTCATTCCCCTTCGGCCCGCGCTCCTGGGCGCTTGACCTTTGGAGTGGCATGACGTACACTTTTTTTGGAATTGTACGTCATGCCGACGAAACTCACCCTACGCATCGAGGAAGAGCTGATCGAGCGCGCTAAAGCGTATTCAAGAGAAACAGGGAAGTCTGTCTCCCAACTGGTCGCCGGCTATCTCGCGGCGTTGCCGCGCCGGCAATCCGAAGAGCCGGTACGCCAGACGCCCATAGCGCGGTCGCTCCGGGGCATGCTGCGAGGAGCCGAGATCGACGCACAGGCCTATCGGCGGCACCTCGAGGAGAAGTATCTCTGAAGGTCCTGCTCGATACGAATGTCGTGCTCGATGTATTGCTGGACCGCGAGCCGTTCTCTGGGCCCGCCACCGAAATTCTTTCGCGGATCGAGCTGGGGGAGATCGAAGGTTGTCTCTGTGCGACGACGATCACGACCATTCATTACCTTACGGCCAAGACGATAGGCTCGAAGCGAGCGCTGCTGGCCATCCGCAAGTTGCTGGCGATCTTCGAGATCGCGCCCGTCAACCGTCCGGTTGTGGCGGCAGCGCTGGAGTCGAGACTCGCTGACTTCGAAGACGCGGTGATGCATGAGGCTGCCAGCCAGGTGTCTGCCCAAGCGATCATCACCCGTAACCCAAGCGACTTCAAGAAGGGGACGCTTACCATCTACTCGCCCGAGGAGCTTCACCGCATTCTCGAGCTGAGCACGTAAGTGATCCGCTGGATGCCACCGGCGAGGGCGTCGGCAAGCCCGAGGAGACCGCCAGCCTCGACCTCTGGGCTGCCGATGGCCATCCCTCGCCCCACGGCATTGGCGGTTTCGCGGTGAAGCTCACCTTCGAGAACGACGCGACCCTTGCGATCCCCGTCGCGGACGACGACTTCGACCTCGCGCACACCACGGTGCCCTCACCCTTCCATCTCGTGCGCCTCGACAAACCTTGAGTGCGTTGCGGTAGGCGCTGCGCACCAGCGAGAGCGGGAGCCGGAGGCCGGATCTCCCAGCCCAGCCCGCTTGCCGGTGATAGGCTCGCGTCAGCGCCATGAGCACGGACATGCAGGGCAGGGTCGTCGTGATGACCGGCGCCACCTCGGGCATCGGGCAGGTGGCGGCGGAGCGCCTGGCGGCAATGGGCGCGCGCATCGTGCAGGTGGCGCGTGACCCGCGGCGCGGCGAGGCGGCGCTGGCGCGGCTGCATGCGCTCGCCCCCGGCGCCGCGCACACCATCCACTACGCCGATCTCCTGCGCCTTAGCGAGATGAAGCGGGTCGCCGCGGAGATCGCCGGCGCCGAGCCGCGGGTCGACGTGCTCGTCAACAACGCCGGCGCCCTGTTCGGGTCGTTCGCGCTCGTCGAGGGACTCGAGCGCACCTTCGCCTTGAATCACATGGCCTACTTCGTCCTCGCCGCGGCGCTCGGTGCCCGCCTGGCGGCGCCGGCACGCGTCGTGAACACCGCGTCCGATGCGCACCAGGCCGGCTTTCTCGACCTCGACGACCTGCAATCGGCAAGGCTCTACGGCCGCCACGGCCCCGGGAGCTGGTTGCGCCACGGTGGGCCCGGGTTCGGAGTGTACGCGCGGTCCAAGCTCTGCAACATCCTCTTCACCCGGGAGCTCGCCCGCCGGCTTGCCGGCACGGGCGTGACCGCCAACAGCCTGCATCCCGGGTTCGTGGCCACCCGCTTCGGCGATCAGGCCGGGGGCGTGCTCTCCTTCGGCGTTCGCATCGCCAAGCGG
>DATKFK010000560.1:0-6617 GCA_035544375.1 Thermoanaerobaculia bacterium | reverse complement strand
CCCGGCTGGGGGGCTATATGCGGCGCGTCAAGGCGGGGGCGACCATCATCGTCACCGAGCGAGGGCAACCGATCGCGGAGCTGCGCCCGATCGCAGCCGGTACCGGCCTGGAGGAGCGGCTTTACCAGCTGGCTGCCAGGGGACTGGTGAGCCGCGAGGTGCGAGAGCGCTCTCCGCTCGCGGAGTTCCGGCCGATCAGCACCGACCGATCCGTCTCGCAAGCCCTCATCGAGGAGCGGGACGATCGCTTCTGAGACCGCTCCTGGCCTGCCGCAGTTCCGTTACTTCGACGCCAGCGCGTTGGTCAAGCGCTATGTCGCCGAACCGGGAGCGCAGCATTTTCGCGGCCTCCTCGGCGAAGGCGTCGTGGCCAGCTCGCGGTTGTCGGAGGTGGAGGTTGCGTCGGCACTCTCGCGGCGCTGCCGCGAAGGCGTCTTTCCGCCCGAGGAGCGCGATCGGGCGCTCACCGCCTTGCACCACGATTTTGCGGCCCTCTTCATCGTCGAGCTGGCTCCGGAGGTCGTCGGGCGCGCCGTCTCGCTGCTGAAACGCTTCACCCTTCACGCCGCCGACGGCATCCAGCTGGCCTCCTGCCTCGAGCTGCGGGACCAGCTCGGAGAGCCGTGCCTGTTCGTCTGCGCCGACGACCGTTTGCTCGCCGCCGCGCGGCAGGAAGGTCTCGCGACGGCCGGCGGCGCCTCCGGTCCCTCCTCCGCTCTGCTAGCCCGAGGCGCCGGCCGCGATCAACGGACGTCGTAGAGGTCGATCTTTTCGCCCAGCAAGTGCTTGTCGAACCAGCGCACGATGTGCTGCAAGCGCTCGACGCGATGCCACGGACGCCCCGAGCGGGAAAGCTCGTGGCTCTCGCCGGGGAAACGGACCATCACCACCGGGCGGTGAAGGTACTTGAGGGCGCGGAACATCGCCTCGCCGCCGGCGGTGGGCGGGGTGCGATAGTCGGCCTCCCCTTCGATCAGCATCAGCGGCGTCTTGACGTTCTTGACGAACGTGATCGGCGAGCGCGCCACGAAGTCCTGCGGGTCCTCGAAGGGTGCGCCGCGGAACCAGCGCGGCGTGAAGAGGGTGAAATCGGCGGTGTACCACCAGCCTGCCCAATCGGCGATCGAGCGCTGCGAGACCGCGGCCGCGAAACGGTCGGTCTGGGTGATCGTCCAGTTGGTCAGCAGCCCGCCGCCGCTGCCGCCGGTGACGCCGAGGCGCTTGGGATCGGCCTCGCCGCGGCGCACCAGCTCGTCGACGCCGGCCATCAGGTCCTTGAAGTCGTCGCCCGGGTAATGGTACTGGATGACGTTGCCGAACTCCTGCCCGTAGGCGGTGCTGCCGCGCGGGTTGGGGCAGATCACGATGTAGCCCTTGGCGGCCATCCACTGCGCCTCGTGGAAGAACGTGTAGCCGTAGGCGCCGTGCGGCCCGCCGTGGATGTCCAGGATCAAGGGATAGGGTTTGCCAGGCCGGAAGCCCGGCGGCCGCTGCACCCACGCCTCGATCTCGCGGCCGTCGAAGCTGCGGTAGGTCATGGCTTCCGGCGGCGTCAGATCGAGACGGGCGAACAGCGCCTCGTTGAAGCGGGTGAGCTGGCGCGGGGCGGCGCCAGGCGCCGCCAGGTCGAGCACGAAGAGGTCGCCGATCGCGGTCGGGGTCGCGATCACCAGCGCCAGGCGCTTGCCGTCCGGCGTCGCCGTGTAGGACATCACCTCGTGGTCGCCCGCGGTCACCGGCTGCGACTCGCCGCGCTCGCCGTCGAAGCGGCGCAGATCGACGCGGCCGCGCTCCGCCGCCGGCGCCAGGAGCGAGCGCCCGTCGGCGCTCCACACCGGCACATCGCGGGCGCCGGCGCGCGGCGGCGACTGGTCGCCGACCACGTGGCCGCCGATGTCGAAATCGAAAGCGGCGGTGAGGTTGCGCGGCTTGCCCGGCGGCGCCGTCGACGCCACCCAAAGATCGGGCTGGTCGTAGCTGCGCGCCGGCTTCACCCTGGCGGCGCCGATGAAGGCGATCCTGCGGCCGTCCGGGCTCACCGCCATGCCCGAAATGGCGCCGCCCATGCCGGTCACCTCGACCGGCTCGCCGCCGGCGGCCGGCACCTCGTAGATGGCCCCGCCGGCATCCTCGTAGTAAGGCTCCCGCGCGCGGTCCGAGACGACGTACAGCCGCGAGCCGTCCGGCGCCCACACCGGGCGCTCCTCCGCGAAGCCGCCGCGGGTCAGCTGGCGCGGCGCCGGCGGCTCCCCGCCGTTGGCCGGCACCGCGACCGTCCAGACGTGCTCGGGGTGCGAAGCATCCAGGTAGCCGGTGCCATTGGCACGGTAAATGGCCCGGTTGATCACCCGCACGTCGCTCTCGTGATCCCCCAGCGGTTCAGCAGCCTCGGACCCCGGGACGGCCTCGGCAGCCTCGGCAGCGCTCCTGCCGGCGCCCGGCTTGGCGGCGCCCGGCCTGGCGGTGTCCGGCCTGGCGGCGCCCGGCTTGGCGAGGTCGGCGGGGCTGGTGGTGCTGACGAACGCCAGGGTCCTGCCGTCAGGCGACCATGCCGGCGACATCGCGCCGCCCGGCAGATCGGTGAGCTGTCTGGCCTCGCCGCCGTCGAGGGGCAGCACGAACAGCTGGTCTTTCTTGCCCGCCTGGCGGACGAACGCCAGCCGCCTGCCGTCCGGCGACCAGCGCGGCGCGGAGTCGCGCGGCCCGGAGGTGAGCGGCCGCGGCTCGGCGCCGCCGGCGCCACCCTGGGCACCCTCGGCGCCGACGATCCACAGCGCCGTCTCGTAGCCGTCGTGCCTGGCATCCACCGTCACCCGCACGAACGCGACGCGCCTGCCGTCGGCAGAGATCTGCGGATCGGCGATCCAGACGAACCGGAACAGGTCGGTCTCGGCGATCGGCCGCCGCGCCGCTGCGGCAGGAGCCGCGGCCGCGCGCGCCAGCGCCGCACCGGCCGCCGCGACGGCGGGCAGCGCCACGAGGACCAGCATCGCCAGGGAAAGCCCCCGGCCGGCGCCGGCAGCGGCGGCGGCGCCGGCGCCTGGCGACGGCAGGACGGCGGCACTTCGGCGGATGGTGCGCATGGTCTTCTCCCCCTGGAAACGTGCCAAAGGCGACGTGGGGTCAGGTCTTGAGGCCGATCTCGGTCAGCCGTCTCGCGAGCAGCTCTCCGGCGGTGATCGGCGGGAAGCGGCGGGGCCGCTCGGGCGTGACGAAGCGGTCGAGGACGGAGAGACTGCAAGCCGCGGCGGGGTGGACGAAAAAGGGCATCGAATAGCGGTCATGGTTGGCGCCGGCCGGCGGGTTCACGACCCGGTGGGTGGTGGCCGGCACCACCTCGTTGGTGATCCGGGAGAGCATGTCGCCGGTATCGACCACCAGCTGGCCGGGCCGCGCCTCGACCGGCAGCCAGGTCCCGTCGCGGTGCAGCAGCTCGAGGCCCGAGCCGGTCGCCTCGCAGAGCAGCGTCACCAGGTTGATGTCCTCGTGCGGCGCCGCCCGCAGCGCCGAAGCGGCGCTCGGCGCCGCCGGCACCGGCGGGTAGTGGAGGACGCGCAGCACGCTGTTGCCGCCGCGCATCATCGCCGCGAAGGTCTCCTCCGGCAGCGCGAAGTACTCGGCGAACGCCATCAGCAGCAGCTCCGCCACCCGCTCGAGCTCGTGGAACAGGGCCAGGGTCGGCTGCCGCAGCTCGGGCAGCTCGCGCGGCCAGGCGTTGGGCGGACACTCGTGCCGCAGCGGGTGGTCGGGCGGCAGCTCCTGGCCGACGTGCCAGAACTCCTTGAGGTCCGGCGTCGGGTTGTCCTTGGCGTGCTCGATGCCGAACGGCGTGAAGCCGCGGGTGCCGCCCTCGATTCCCGCGTAGCGCCGCTTGGCCGCCTCGTCGAGCGCGAAGAAGCGCTGCCACAGCGCGTAGACGTCGCGCACGAGGCGCTCGTCGATCTGGTGGCCCTCGACGATGACGAACCCGATGTCCACCAGCGAGCCGCCCAGCTCGGCGATGGCGCGCGCGCGCAGCGAGGTGTCGCAGGATGTGTAATCGGAGAGATCGATCGTGGGCACGGCCGGCGGCGGGCTCATCGGCACAGCATGCTATCAGCGGCGATGGGAGTTGGGAGGAAGTCGCGGTAAGCTCCGCCTGCCCAATCCGAGTGAGCGTCCCTCTTTGCCGATCCCAGAGCCAACCCAGGCACCAGCGACCGCCGGCGGCGCGGCCGCGGCGCGGGAGCGGCCGCCCGGCACCATGGCCAGCCTGGCGGCGGCGATGCGCTCCTGGCGCACCGCGTCGGTGGTCCTGCTGTCGTTTTCTTCGGGGCTGCCGCTCGGCCTCGTCTGGATCGCCATCCCCGACTGGATGCGCAAGATCGGCGTGGACATCCGCGTCGTCGGGCTGATCACCCTGGCGCAGGCCCCCTGGACCTTCAAGTTCCTCTGGTCGCCGCTGATGGACCGCTACACGCCGCCCTTCTTCGGCCGGCGGCGCGGCTGGGCGGCGCTCACCCAGATCGCCCTTTGCGTCCTCACCCTGGGGCTCGCCGGGGTCGGCCATCATCCCGACACCCCCTGGGTGGTCGCGGCCCTGGCCCTCGCCATCGCCTTCGCCTCCGCCAGCCAGGACATCGCCCTGGACGCCTATGCCGTGGACGTCCTGCGGCCGGACGAGCAGGCCGTGGCCGGGGGGGCGCGCACCGCCATCTACCGCGTCGGGATGGTCGCGGCAGGCGGCATCGCCATCACCCTCGCGGGCAGGTTCTCCTGGCCGGTGGTGAACGTCGCCCTGGCCCTCCTCTACCTGCCGATGCTGGTGGTCACCTGGAAAGCGCCCGAACCTCCCGGTCTGCCGCCGCCCCCGCGCACCCTGCGCGACGCCGTCTGGCTGCCCTTCGTCGGCTTCCTCGCCCGCCGCCGGGCGCTCGAGATCCTCGCTTTCGTGATCCTCTATCGCCTCACCGACAACCTCGCGCAGTCGCTGCAGCGCCCGTTCCTGGTCGAGATGGGCTACAGCGACTTCGACCGCGGCTTCGCGCTGTCCACCATCGGCCTCGCCGGCACGCTCGCCGGCGTCTTCTTGGGCGGCGCGGCCACGGCGCCGTTGGGCCTGGGCCGCGCTCTCTGGATCTTCGGCGCCCTGCAAGCGTTTTCCAACGCCGGCTACGTCGTCCTCTCGACCCTGGGACATGCCGACCGGCTCGTGATGTACGCGGCCATCGGCTTCGAGACCCTGGCCGCCGGCCTCGGCATGGGCGCGCTCTCGGTGCTCCTGCTGCGCATGACCCAGAAGCGCTTCTCGGCCACCCAGTACGCCCTCTTTTCCAGCCTCTTCGGCCTGCCGCGCCTCGTGGCCGGCCCCATCTGCGGCTTCGCGGTGGACGCGGTAGGCTGGACGAGCTTCTTCTGGTTCGCGATCCTGGCCGGCCTCCCTGCCCTCCTCCTGCTGGTGCGCTTCGCTCCCTGGGGAGCCCGCGAGCCGGCCTTCGAGGTGGAGGTGACCGCCGCCCGCGACCGCCCGCTCTCGGCCAGGGCGCTGGCCATCCGGGCCGCCGCCGGCGCCCTGGCGGGCGGCATCTTCGCCGCCACGGTCACCGCGCTGCTGGCCGCGCTCAAGGCCATGCGGGCCACCCCGGGCCATCCGGCGAAGGCTTTCGACCTCGTAGCGCCGCTGCGCGACCTCGCCGCCCCCGCGGGCGTCGCCGGCTGGTTGACCATCGCGGGGATCGTCGCGTTCGCGACGGTCTGCGGCCTCCTGGCGGCGGCCATCGCCGCCGCCAGCCACGGCGAGGGGCGCGAGGCCGCGACCGGTTAGGCCGCGACCGGTTGGGTGGCGACCGATCGGGCCGCGACCGGTTGGGCCGCGGCCGGTTGGGCCGTGACCGGCCATGCCGCGCCGGCTGGCTCGGCGGCGAGGTGACCGCCGCTGAGTGGGGTCCGGGGCCCGGCGCCGCGCCATGTTATCTTGGCCCGGGAGTCCCTACGGAAGGAGCGGCGCCCATGGAGCTCGCCACCCACCGCCACCCGGTCCCTTCCCAATCCGGGCCCGCGCCGGCCTCCTCGCCGGCGCCTGCGGCGGGCACGCCCGCGCATGGCGACGGCGCCAGTGCCGTGCCGCCGACGCCGCGCCCCGAGATGGACCGCGCGGTGGCCGGCCTGCAGGCGCGCAAGGCGGCCTGGACGGCGGTCTCCGTGGCCGAGCGCCGCGCGCTGCTGGGCCGGTTGCGGCGCGACTTCCTGGCGGTGTCCGAGCGCTGGGCCGCCGCTTCGGCCGCTGCCTTCGGGCTGCCCGACACCGGCGAGACGTCGCTGACCGGGCCCTACTTCGTGCTGCGCAACCTGCGCCTGCTGGACAGGTCGCTGGCCGCCATCGAGGCCGGCGGCGCTCCCCGCATCCCGGGGCCGGTGCGCCGGCGCGCCGGCGGCCAGGTGGTCGCGCGCGTCTTTCCCCAGGACGTCTACGACCGCCTGTTCTACGGCGGCGTCACCGCCGAGGTGTGGATGCAGCCGGGGGTCGCGCCGGGGGACCTTGCCGAAACCCAGGCCGTGGCCTACCGGCGTGCAGGTCAAGCCGTTCAGGCCGGGCCATCCGGACAGGCGCAGCTGGGTGGCGTCGCGCTCGTCCTGGG
>DATKFK010000559.1:0-2883 GCA_035544375.1 Thermoanaerobaculia bacterium | reverse complement strand
CAGTGCGACCGCCGCGAGGTCGGCCGCCGCCATCGCCAGGCGGACGGCATCCGGCATGCGGGCGTGGAGCTGCAACAGGTCCTGGGCCGCCAGCGCCACCGCGATCCCCTCGAGCAGCCGGGGGTCGGCGCGGCGGCTCTCGGCGGCGGCGGCGCCGCCGGCGAAGGCGAGGCCGACGGCGGCCAGCAGGTAGCGGACGTTGGCGAAGACGTGCCCGGCCGCGGCGTAGGGCACGGCGGCCCAGACGGCGACCTCGGCCAGGACCTGGCTGCCGGCGAGCGCCGCCTCGCGCCGGCGCTCGCGCGGCAGCGCCGTCAGGGCGGGGACGCAGAGCAGCAGCAGCAGCGCTTGCGGGCCGAGGCCGAGATCGACGAACGGCGACCGCGGCTCGTCGACCGTGCCGAGGAAGGCGCGGGCCAGGCGCCCGCCGGCGAGCATCTGCCGCCACAGCGCCCCGACCGAGTTGGGCCGCGGCAGCGCCGGCAGGCCGCTGGCCGCGGCATGGTGCGGCAGCCCCTCGCACTCGAGGGCCAGCGGGTCCACGCCGCGGGCCGCGTTGCGCAGGTAGAAGAAGCCGCCCAGGGCACCCGCCAGGACCAGGCCCGCCGCCGCCTGGGCGCCGCGCCGCCGCCAGCTCCCGGCGGCCAGCGGCAGCAGCGCCGCCGCCAGCGCCCCGGCGTAGAGGAGGCCCAGCACCTTGGAGCCGGCCGCCAGGCCCAGGCCGATCGCCGTCAGCGCCGCGTCTCCCCAGCACGGCCGGCGGAGCCACGACAGCCCGAAGCAGCAGGCGCCGAGCAGGCAGGCGGCGGTGAACACGTCGACGTATTGGGTGGCGGCGAAGCGCACCACCACCGGCGTCATCGCCGCCAGCACGGCGGCCAGCGGCCAGCCGGCGCGGGCGCCCAGGCGGCGCGCCACCGCCCCCGTTCCGAGCCCCAGCAGCGCCCACTGCGGCAGGAAGGCGAGGTTGGCGTACAGCTCGCCGTGCGAGGGCGCCATCCACCACCACAGCCAGACCGCGCCGTTGGCCGGGCTGTAGCCGTAGTAGTTGAGCGGGTAGGCGGCGAAGACCGGGGCCAGGTCGTGCCGCTGCAGCCAGGTTGCGGCGAGCAGCAGGTGGTACATCAGGCTGTCCCAGGACAGGGGCGGGCGGAGCAGGCCGCGCAGCGCCTCGCTGCCGATGGCGTGGAAGGCCAGCAGCGAGAGGGCCCAGTGCTGGCGCAGGCGCGCCGCCAGCCGCCAGCCCAGGTGCAGCGCCGGCTCCGCCAGCCCGGCCAGGCGGCCGCTGCCGGCGGCCGCGGTACCCGGCGCCGGCGCCGTTCCGGCCCCTGCCGCGCCTTCCCCGGGGCGCGGCGCCGTTCCGGCCCCTGCCGCGCCTTCTCCGGGGCGCGGCGCCGTGGAACCTTTCGGGAGCGTCGCCAGCAACGCGCCGCAGGCGAGCAGCGCCAGGGCCAGCGCGAGGCCGGGGCGCAGCTCGCCGGCGGCGCCGAGCGCCAGCCCGATCCCCGTCCCCAGGCCGGTCGTGCCGAGGAGCCAGGCCACCGCCAGCTCCAGGGCGTCGGACCGCGCGCGTTCGCGCCCGAGCAGGCGCAAGGCCAGCAGGTAGCCGCCGGCGGCCAGGGCGCCGAGCGCGGCCGCGGTGAAGAGGGCGCCCAGGACGTCGGCCGCGGCCTGGGACATCGCCGGGAACGGGCTCAGGCCGAGCCTCGCCCGGGCCGCGGCGGCGCGCGCCTCACCGCCACGACGCCAGCGCCGCGACCTCGGCCGAGCGCCGGTTGATCGACGACAGCAGGACGCCGCAGGTCATCGACAGCGCGCTGAGGATGAACAGCGCCGCCGAGAGCACGGCGAGCGGCAGCCGCGGCACCAGCCCGGTCTGCAGGTACTCGGCGATGACCACGCCGCCGCCGGCGAAGGAGAGCACCAGCAGGAAGAGGGCGAGCAGGCCGAAGCAGCTGAGCGGCCGGTAGTCGCGAAAGAACATCAGGATCGCCATCAGGATGCGGTAGCCGTCGCGGTAGGTGTGCAGCTTGCTGGGGCTCTCCTGGGGGCGGGCGCGGTAGCGGATCGGCACCTCCGCCGTGCGGTAGCCCTGCACCACCGCCTGCAGCGACAGCTCGGCCTCCACCTCGAAGCCGCGGGCGATCAGCGGCGTGGTCTCGAGGAAGCGCCGCGACAGCACCCGGTAGCCGGAGAACAGGTCCTGGGTGTGGACGCCGAACAGCACCCGCACCAGCAGGTTGAACAGCCGGTTGCCCATGGAGTGGCCGGCGCGGAAGGCGCCCTCCTCGGCGCCCGCGAGGCGGGTGCCGAGCACCATGTCGGCGCCGTCCCGTGCGGCCTGCAACAGCTTCACCGCCTCCTCGGCCGGATAGGTGTCGTCGCCGTCCACCATCACCAGGAAGTCGGCTCCCCTGGCCTCGCGGAAGCCGGCGAGCAGGGCGAACCCCTTGCCGGGGCGCGGCTCCCGGAGCACCCGGGCGCCGGCCTGGCGCGCCGTCTCGGCGGTGGCGTCGGTCGAGGCGTTGTCGACCACCAGCAGCTGCGCCTGCGGCAGCGCCGCCCGGAAGTCCCGCACCACCTTGTCGATGGTGGCCGCCTCGTTGTGGCACGGGATCACGACCGCCACGAGCGGCGGCCGGGACTCCGCCTCGGCAGGCGGCGACACCCGGGCTGGGATCGGCTGCATGGCTGATAAATGTAAGCGGTCGGACGGGTGGCTTTCAACCAGGAGCCGAAACTTTCCAGCTCCCAACGCCTGCGGCGACCTCGAGCCATGAAGCAGGAGCCAGTTGCAAGCGATCGAGGACTACGCGAAGCGACGAGCAACGAGTGCCGCGACAGGCGACAGGCGGAGCCGCGGCCATCTATCGGATCTCCCCC
>DATKFK010000558.1:0-11588 GCA_035544375.1 Thermoanaerobaculia bacterium | reverse complement strand
TCTATCCCCAGCCGAACGGCGCCTCGGTCCTGGCCGAGGTCGTCGAACGGCTCGGCTCCGCCCGGCCTGTCGATGAGGCGGCGATCGATCTTGCCACCTATCGTGGGCTCCGGGCACCCTGGAACGATTGGCAGCATGTGGCGTCGCGCGGGCGCTTCTGGGCGCGCGTGCTGGCCGACCTGCTGCTGGGCGCCAAGGGAGGCGAGCCCTGAGCACCTTCGATCTGTCGCGCTCCCGGGCGCTCTGGAACCGCGCGGGCCTCGATCTGGAGAGCGACGAGGTGCTGGCGCAGCTGCTCGACCGTGGCGAGCTCGCGGCCTGGCGGCAGCTCTATCGGCTGGCCTCGGGGGGCGGAGCCGAGGCCGCGGCCTTGCGCGGGCGAATCCTTCGGCTGTGCCGGACCGTGCCCCTGTCCTTCCCCCATCTCTTCATCGCGGCCATGGCAGCGATCGAAGGCCCCATCGAGCCGTATCCGGTCGTGCGAGATCCCGCCGACGAGCTGGCCTGAGTCCGGGCACTGTAATCCAAGGCGCGCAGCCCAACAACTCGCAAGCGCTATCTATCTATCTATCTAATTTAGATCACCTCCGGCTTCAAACACAACTCTTGCAAGACCTCGCGACGCCATGACTGGGACCCCTCGCGTCCTCGTCACGACTGGCGTGTCGCGCCGCGCCTGATGAACCCCAGCGTGGTATTCTGTCTCTGCCGTTTACCCTTAAGGAGGAATGCTATGTCGGCCCGTTATGTGTCCATCGTAAAGGGTTTGCACAAGCTCGGTGTCGTTGCTGCCTTGACAGCCAGCTGCTTGCTGATCGCCGGGGCAGACGCGATGTCCGCTCCCATGGCATGGGGCAGCGATGCCGCTTCGGCGAGCGGCTGGTCCGCGGTCCGGCCGGCGGCCGGGATGCGATCGGTCCACCCCACCCTCGTCCCACGATTCACGCCGGCGGGCGCGATCGGCACGATCACCCGCCCGGTCACTCCTTCCACCGTTGGCACCGGCATTCTCATCGAGGGCGGAATCCATTTCAGCTATGGCGGGGGCCAGACAGACTACTTCGCCAGCATCATCGCCGACCAGCGCGCCAGCGGCACCACGGGCGACCTCGTCCTGCACCTGATCGCCACCACCAATCCTCCCGCCGGGACGTTCAGCTACTACGACCTGGCCAGCGCCGACCTCGGCACGCTGGATGCCGGCACCGAGTTCGACAGTCTCGACACCGGCGAGATCGCGTTCGCGAAGCCCCCATCGGGTTGCTACTACGTATCGGAGTTGCTTCTCGAGGACGGCCACTTCGCCGACGTCCGCACCTTCTCCTCCGGCTCCTCCGCCGCGCCCGAGGTCACCGGATACTCCATCTTCCCGATGGGTGGAGCCCCCTCGTGCTCGACCAACACCAGCTGCACCAGGACCTCCAATGGCGCTTGCGTAATCAGCAGCCGGTTCCAGGTGACCGCGATCTACGACAACGCCAACACCGGCGCCGGCGTCGGCCAGGTGCTGAGCTTCAACGGCACCCGGGCCGAGAGCGACGAGTCGGTCTTCTACTACTTCACCGACCCCAGCAACTTCGAGCTGGGCGTCAAGGTCCTCGATGCCTGCGCGTTCTCCTCCAACTTCTGGGTGTTCATCGGCGGCCTGACCAACCAGTACTGGGTGGTCGACATCCTGGACACCGCGACCGGCAACCACAAGTCCTACGGCAATGCCCTCGGCAACCTGACGGTGACCGTCGCCGACACCGCCGCCCTGCCCTGCCCCTAAGGGCGCATCCAAGTCATCGATGATCCGGCGGCGGCGACGGTGGCTTTGGAGCCCATACGGAGTCGGGCGGCGTTCAGCAACGAGCTCACCGAGGCCATCACGAAGCTGGTTTCGAAGTACCACGATGAATCCGCCCCCGGCGGCCGCGCGCATCGCCTGGTGGTCGTGGCGCACCCTCTGCCGCAGAAATCCGATCCCAAGGAGCCGCCATGAGCGTGAAGAAAGAAGCCTCCGGACGCCGTTCCGTCCAGGTCGAAGTCGAGGTCCCCGGCACACCGGAGGAAGTCTGGCAGGCCATCGCCACCGCGGGATGCGAATGAGCCAAGAGAGCGCCCCGCTCATGCATTCGCCGCGGGGCTATTCGGTGCGCAGGGCCACCACCGGACTGACCTGGGTGGCCCGCCTGCCTGGGAAGTAGGCGGCACCCAGGGCGACCGCGGCAAGAAGCGCCGCGACGCCGACGAAGGTCAGCGGATCGGTCACCGTGACCTTGTAGAGCACGACCGAGATGTACGAGGCCGCCACGCGCGTGACGGCGAGCGCCAGCACCATGCCGAGGCCGATGCCGAGCGCGGCGAGCAGCCCGATGTCCCACACGATGCGCAGCAGCACCTGCCTCCGCTGGGCGCCGAGCGCCATGCGCAGGCCGATCTCGCCCGTCCGTTGGGTCACGGAGTAGGAGGTGATGCCGTAAACACCGACGATGGTGAGCGTCAAGGCGAGCACGGCGAGGGCGCCGAGCAGCAGGAGACCGAGGCGGTTCTTGGCGATGGATTCGTTGACCACGTCCTGGAGCGGGCGCACGTCCGAGATCGGCTGGCTGCGGTCCACGGCGTAGTCAGCGCCGCGAACTGACGCCGAGAAAGCGCGCGGGTCGCCCTGGGTGTGCACGACGCCCCACATCTGAGCCGGCATATAGAAACGGGTGACCTGATCAGGCGTCATGAAGAGAGTGGGGTGGGGCTCGGAGGAGAGCCCCGAATGACGGAGGTTCGCCACCAGGCCGACCACCGTGATCCAGGGCGAGTCGCGCGTGTCCTTGCGCTTGAAACGCTTGCCCACGACCTCTTCACCCGGCCAGTAGGTGTTGGCCATGGCCCGGTCGATGACCGCCACCATGGCCTTGTCGCGGGTGTCTCCCGGCAGCAGGAGGCGGCCCTTGTCGAGGCGGATGCCGAGCGTTGCGAAGTAGCCCGGCGTCGCGGTCCGCCCAGCGACCCACAAGAGCTTACCCGGCTCCGGTTTCGGCTTGCCTTCGAGGTCGACGGCAGTGATGCTGTCGGCGCCGGCCATCGGCAGCTCCGAGACGAGCGCGGCGCTGTCGACGCCCGGGATGGAGTTGAGGTTGCGATCGAGCCGGCTGTAGAAGCTGCTGAGCTGCTCGGGCGCACGGTCGGGCGGCAGGTTGAGCTTGAAGGTGAGGACGTTAGCGACCCTGAAGCCGGGATCGACGGCCATCAGGCTGAGGAAGCTGCGCAGCAGCAGCCCGGCGCCGATCAGCACCGAGACCGCGATCGCCACCTCGGCCACTACCAGGCCCGCCCGGGTGCGCCGGCCGTAGGCGGTGTCGCCGCCAGCCCGGGTGCCTTCCCGCAGCGTCCCGGCAAGGTCCGGCCGCGTCATCTGCACAGCGGGAAAAAGACCGACCAGTAGGCTGGTAAGCACACAGAGCAGCAGAGTGAACAGCAGCGCGCGAAGGTCGAGGGAGAAGCTGGCGGCCCCGGCAAGCCCGGCGGGGATGGTCGTGGCACAGAGCCGGAGAAAGCCCCATGCCAGGAAAACCCCGAGCAGGCCACCGATCAGCGACAGGAGCCCGCTCTCGAACAGGAGCTGGCCCACCAGGCGCCGCCGGCCAGCGCCGATGGCGGTGCGCAGGGCGATCTCCTTCTGCCGCGCCGCCGACCGCGCCAGCTGCAAGCTGGCCACGTTGACGCAGGCGATGGCGAGCACCAGCGCCACCGCGAGCCAGAGGATGAGCAGGATGGGCCGCAGCCCCAGGGTCATCTGGGCGGTGATCGGCACCAGCCGCAGGCTCCAGTCCTTGTCGGTCTTGGGATGCACCTCGCCGAGGTGGCGGCAGAGCGCGTTGAGCTCCTCCTGCGCGGCCTGGCGCGACACGCCCGGTTTGAGGCGGCCGATCATCAGGTCCGAACGATTGCCGCGGTCCTGCTTGTCCGCCGCGGTGTGAGCGCGCGGCAGCCAGATGTCGGGATAGGACGCGAACCCCATGTACGACGGCATCTCCGAGGTCAGCGGGAACGCGAACCGCGGCGGCATGACCCCGGCCACCAGGATCGGCTTGCCGTTGAGGACCACCTTGCTCCCCACGACGTTGCGGTTGCCGGCGAACCGCCGCTGCCAGAAGTTGTAGGAGAGCACGGCGGCCAGGGCGTTGCCCGGCGTCTCGTCGGCGGCGTCGAGCGTGCGGCCGACCTGCGCAGAAGCACCGAGGACTTTGAAGAAATCGGGTGTCACCCGCACGGCGCCGAGCAGCTCGGGCTCGCCCTGACCGGTGAGCGCCAGCCGGTCCTGCTCGACCAGAGCGAAGGCCGCGAACGAGCCTGCGGAGCGCTGGAACTCGTAGAGATTGGCCGAGGACTGGGGCAGATCGTCGGAGCCGATCAGCTTCGCCATGTCCGCGTTGATCCCCCAGACGACCATCACCCGGTCGGGGTCGCGGAAAGGCGACGGCTGCAGCAGCACCGAGTCGACCACGCTGAAGATCGCGGTGTTGGCGCCAATGGCGAGCGCCAGGGTCACGATCGCGGCGGATGTGAAGCCGGGCTGCTTGACCAGGCTGCGCCGGGTGAAGCGGAGGTCTTCAAACAAGCGGCTCATGGCTCAACCTGCCCTCCTGCACCCAGCGCCGCCTGATTGATCTCGCGCGCCGCGCGGTTGCCGGACTCGAGAGCTCCTTCCTGGGTGCGAGCAAACAGCGACGTGTGTTCCCCGGCGAAGTGCACGCGGCCCTCCGGGACCGCCAGCTCCGGCATCCAGCGCGAGAACTGGGTCGGTCGCCACCAGGCGAAGCCGCCACCGATCCATGGGTCGTCGTGCCAACGGAAGGAGATCCCTCCCTCCACCTGATCCTTGATGCCGGGGAATATCTTTTCCAGATGGGTGACGGCCAGCGCGATCTGGGCGTTCTCGTCCATGGCGCCCACGCGCACTGCCTCGGGTCCGCGAATGAAGCACTCCAGGATGCCCCGCGTCTGGTCCTCGGCGCGGACGGCCGGGTGCTCCAGGACGAGCTGGATCGGCAGGTCGGTGCCGGAGTCGCCGAGATATCCATGCTCCGACCAGATGCGGCGCCTCGTCTGCAGGAAGATGCGCGTGATCGGCATATAGGTGAGCTCAGCGAAGATCTGCCGCTTGCGGGCCGGCAGCGCGGGAGTGAACTCGATCTTGCGCAGCGCCGGGACCGGGGCCGCGCAGACCACATGGTCCGCCGCCACCGTCCGCTCCTCGCCGCGCTGGAGGAAGACGACCTGCACCCCGCCGGGCTGGTGCAGGACCCGGGTCACCGGCGCACGGTACCAGATGCGCTCGCGGAGCGACTTGGCGAAGGCGTTCGGCAACCCGTCCGAGCCGCCGACGATGTAATGCCCTACACCGATGCCGCCGACCTGGCTCAGGGCGATGTCAGCGACCAGGCGATGCAAAGCCGAGCCGTCGCTCCAGCCGTTGCCATAGTGGGCGCAGACCGACATCAAGTGGATGGCTCCTTCCGAGGCTCCCTCGCGCCGCAGGAAGTCGGCAAAGGTCATCTCATCGTACTCGCGCCAGCGGTCGAGGCGCCATCCTGGGGCAGTCGGGTCGCCCAGCTTGCTGCCCATCGACAGGATGTAGCGCTGGAAGATCTCGCCGATCCCGATCTGCTGCTCCTCGGCGGTCAGGGCCACCGGCCAGACGGGACGGACGCCGGGCTTGATCTCCAGGCGCTGGCCCTGGATGAACAGCACTACGGTCTTCCGCGGGCGGACCGGAGTCGCGATGGCGAGCCCAAACTCCTTGACGTAGCGGACGACGTGCCGGTAGCCGTCGCCGTAGTCTACCGCGCCGGCTTCTACATAGAGGCCATCGGCAAAAGGCTCGCGCAGGGTGCGGACGCGGCCGCCCGGGCGGGGTTGGGCCTCGAGCACCGTCACCTCGTGTCCGGAGCGGACGAGCTCGTAGGACGCGGCGAGGCCGGCCAGCCCCGCTCCCACCACGACGATCTTGCGCCGCGCGCTGCCGAGCGGCAGCGCAGCGTCTCCGGCGAGCGCGATGGCCGGGCAGGCGGCGAGCGCGGTCGCCGCCCCGCAGAGATAGGCGGTGCAGCTCAGGAAATCACGCCGGGTGGGCCCTGCCAAGCCTTTCAAGGTTCTCCTCCGAGGGTCGTGAAGAAGGCGTCCGGGACGCCGTTGCGACCATCGGGCCACACCAGATAGGTGCGGTCGCGCCCGCCGACGATCCCCAGGTAGTCGCCGAAATTGGCGAAGAGATAGCCGGCCGAATCGAACTGGGCGCCGCACCAGTCGCTGGTCGCGGAGGTGACACGGACGGGCTGGCCGAAGGTGGCGCCACCGTCGGCGGAGCTCACCCACCAGGCGTCGACCAGTGAGCGGGCCTCGCCGGCCCGCCATAAGCCGGAGCTGAGCTGCATCGGACATTCGAGCCCGCCGCGGCCGGAACCCTGCCTGGTTTCACGGCTCTCGAAATAGACCACGTCGAGGGTGCCGTCGGCGCGGACGGCGGCGGTCGGGAAGAAGCGCTTGACGCCCGTCCGCGGCACCGCGGGGCCGAGCGGCACCGGTCCGCTCCAGAGATGCCCCTGGTTGTCGGACCAGACCATATAAACCTGCGAGGAGAGCGGGTTGTAGACCTTGGGAGAATAGGCGTCGTTGGCGCAGCTCGTCTCCTCCACGGTAGAAGCGTAGACGACATAGATGCGCCCGCGCCACGGGCCGTTGCGCGCCACGGCCAGGCGCGGAGTATCGTTCATCACGTCCTTGCTGAATCCGGCCGGCGCGTTCTCGGAGATCGAGTTGGCAGTCGCGATTTGGCGCGGGTGGCTGAAGGCTCGGCCGCCGTCGAGCGAGCGGGAGAAGCCGAAGCTCACCGTCGGCGCCGTCAGGTTATTGAAGGTATGCCAGTTGACCTCGAGCTCAGGGCCGAGCTGCCATGCCACGTAGAGCTCGCCTGACGGTCCGAGGGCAATATTGGGAGTGAACTGGAGGTGGGCCCAGGAGCCGCAGCGGGGGTCCTTGGGATCCGCGGTGTTGAGGGTGTCGTCGGCGGAGACCAGCACGGGGTCGGACCAGGTGTCGCCGCCGTCGTCGCTGTGCATCAACTCGATAGCGCCGCCGGACGCGCCGCGCCGGCCGCACATGTAAGCGAGGTCGGTGAAGGCGACGTAGACCTTGCCGCTGCCGTCCTTGGCCGCGGCCACGTTGGGGCCGCGCCAGTATTCCATCGAGCCGGGTGCCGGGCCGAGGTAGCGAGTGTCCGTCCACTCGAAGCGGCCACCGGCAAAGCGGCCGCGGTTGAGCAGGATGCCGACCTGGCCAAGGAAGGGGCCGGCGTTGTCGGCAAGCCGCGCCCGGCTCACCAGGTAGAACGATTCCTGGTCGCCGCGCAGGCCGCGATCCAGCCAGCCGTGGCCGCCTGCCATGTCGGCGGCGGTGCGCGGCGGCGCCCCAAGGTCGGTCCAGGTCCGGCCGCCATCGCTCGAGGCGGCGACGCCGCTCAGCCCGGAAGGCTCGCGCGGTGCGCACCGCCGATTGAACGGCGGTCCGCAGAGGCCTTGCATGTCGTCCCAAGCGGCCACCAATCGGATACCGTCTTCGCTGGCGGCCAGCGCATTCCCCACCCGTCCGTACTGGCCGTGCTGGGGCCCGTTGACCAGTACGTTGACCCCCACTGTCTGAGGACCACCTTTCGCCGCCAGCGCAGCGGAAGCCAGCGCGCAGGCGAGCGCTCCCGGAACCAGCATCCAGCCGCGGCCGCGGGGCCGGCGCGTCAGAGGTCGCTCCCGACAAAGCTGATGGCAGATTTCATGCAAATAGCCAATCATGCGTCGTCGAATATGTTCTTCAGCACAGATTTTGTATTTCTATGCACTCTTTGCTAAGATTCATAGTAGGGTTTGGGCCAGTTCAAGTCAAGGCTGAGCTCCATGATCAGGTATGGTCGAAAAGCCCTCCGCATCGCTGAATGCATCGCTGAACGCATCGCTGCCAACCCCGATTGAACAGCGCCTGGTCGAGATCTGGGAAGAGGTCCTGGATCTCGCTCCCGGCAGCGCCGGGTTCGATGATGACTTCTTCGCCAAGGGGGGCGACTCGCTGCGCGCGGCACAGCTGACAGGCCGCATCCTCGAGCTGACGGGAGTCGAGGTGCTCCTGTCCGAGGTGTTCGAGGCGCCGACCCTCGGTGCCCTGGCCGGGCTGCTGGCGCGGCTCGCGGCCACCGGCACGGACGAGCCGCTGAGCCGAGTCGCGCGCGACGGGCCGCTCCCGCTGAGCTCGCCGCAACGGCGTCTCTGGTTTCTCGACCAGCTCGAGCCCGGCAATCCCGCCTATAACCTGGGCATCGCGGTGCGCTTTTCCGGTGCCCTCGAGCCGGCGGCCTTGGGCAGGGGGCTGTCGCAGATCGTGAGCCGCCACGAGGCGCTGCGCACCGTGTTCCAGGTCTTGGGCGATGCTCCCATGCAGCTGGTGCGGCCGGCAGAGGCGACGGCTGCGCCCTTGCCCGTCATCGAGCTCGCTGCTGCCGGCGCGAGCGCCGAGGCCGGTTGCGCTGCGGGAGCTGCCGCGGGGTCTTCATGGGTGAACCGGGAGCTCGCCCGGCTGGAACGAGAGCTGGCCAGCCGCCCCTTCGACCTGGCGCGCGGACCGCTGCTGCGCGCTCACCTGGTGCGGTTCTCACCGCGGCTGCACGAGCTGCATCTGGCGGTGCATCACATCGTGGCGGACGGCTGGTCGTGCGGCGTCCTGCTGCGCGAGCTGACGGCGCTCTGCTCCGGCCCCGGCGGGGAGCCGCCGCCGCTGCCCGAGCTGCCGCTGCAGTACGGCGACTTTGCATACTGGTCGGAGCGCCGCCTGGCCGGCCGGGCGCTCGCGGAGAAGCTCGCCGCCGTGAAGCAGCGGCTTGGCGGCGGCCTGCCGGTGCTGGCGCTGCCGTTTGACCGGCCGCGGCCGCTGCTGCGGAGCTATCGCGGCGCCCACGTCAACCGGCTGCTGCCGCGGACGCTCGCGGCCGGCCTGCACGGCGTGGCTGGCGCGCACGGCGCGAGCCTTTTCATGGTCCTCCTGGCCGGGCTGTCGGCGCTCCTCGGCCGGCTCGCTGCCGAGGACGCCGTGATCGTGGGCACGGCCTCCGCCAACCGCGACCGCGTCGAGCTCGAAGAGCTGATCGGGCTGTTCGTCAACACCCTGCCGCTACGCGCCGACCTGGCCGGCAATCCGCCGTCGACAGAGCTGGTGGCGCGGATGCGGGCCGTCGTGCTCGCCGCGCTCGATGCCCGCGAGGTGCCGTTCGAGCGCCTCGTCTCCGAGCTGGAACCGCAACGCGACCTGTCGGTATCGCCGCTGGTCCAGGTCATGTTGGTGCTCCAGAACGAGCCCCTGGAGGTGCCGCCGGCCGGCGGCCTCACGGTGACCGGCCGCGAGATCGACAACGGCACGGCCCGCTTCGACCTGGCGCTGTTGCTGCGCGAGACCGAAGAGGGCCTGGAGGCGGTCTGGAGATACAGCCGCGACCTCTTCGACGCCGCGACCGTCAAGCGCATGGCGGGGTGGCTCGAGAGCCTGCTGGCAGGCATGGCGGAGTCGCCGGGACGGCGGCTGAGCGAGCTGCGGCTGCTCGGCGCGGCGGAGCGCCACCAGCTCGTCTGCGAATGCAACGCCACCGAGGCGACGCTGCCGGACCAGGAGCGGTGCCTGCACGAGCTCGTCGAGGCGCAGGTCGACCGCACTCCGGAAGCGGTGGCGGTGAGCAGCGACGGCGCGATGCTGACCTACCGGGAGCTCGACCGCCGCGCCAACCGGCTGGCGCACCGTCTGCGCCACCTCGGGGTCGGCCCGGACGCGACGGTGGCCGTGGCGCTCGACCGCTCGCTCGAGCTGATGACCGGGCTCCTCGGCGTGCTCAAGGCCGGCGGTGCTTTCGTGCCGCTCGATCCATCCTATCCGGCCGAACGGCTCGCCTTCATGGCCGAGGACTCGGGCGCCACGGTGCTGGTCCGGGCCGCTCCAACCCGGCCCGCCTGGACCGCGAGCATCCCAACGCTGGTCGGCGTGGCCGAAGGCGGCGCGGCTGCCGCCGGCGACAGCACCGAGCGGGCGCCGGTCGAGACGTCGCCGCAGGGCCTCGCCTATTGCATCTACACATCGGGCTCGACCGGCCGCCCCAAGGGCGCCGCCAACACCCACCGCGGCATCGTCAACCGTCTGCTCTGGATGCAGCTCGAGTACGGCTTGGCGCCCGGCGAGGGGGTGCTTCAGAAGACGCCGGCAAGCTTCGACGTCTCCGTCTGGGAGCTGTTCTGGCCGCTGCTCGTCGGTGCGCAGGTGGTCTTCGCCCGTCCCGGCGGCCACCAGGACAGCGCCTATCTTGCCGAGCTCATCGAGCAGCGGCAGATCACCACCCTTCATTTCGTCCCCTCGATGCTCCAGGTCTTCCTCGAGGAGCCACGGCTGCGGCGGCTGACCAGCCTGCGGCGGGTGATCACCAGCGGCGAGGCGCTGCCGCGCGAGCTCGAGCAGCGGTTCGACAGCGTGCCGTGGGCCAGCCTCCACAACCTCTACGGCCCGACCGAAGCGGCGGTGGACGTGACCTCCTGGCGCTGCCTCGCGGAGCCCGCGGCTCGCGCCGTGCCCATCGGCCGGCCGATTGCCAACCTGCGGGTCCACCTGCTGGACCGGGTGGGCGAGCCGGCGCCGCTCGGCGTGCCGGGCCATCTGCACATCGGCGGCGTCGGGCTCGCACGCGGCTACTGGCGCCGGCCGGAGCTCACTGCTGAGCGCTTCGTCCCCGATCCCTTTGCCGGACCGCTCCGCCCGGGAGAGCGCCTCTACGCCACCGGCGACCTGGCGCGCCGGCGCGCCGACGGCGCCATCGAGTTTCTCGGCCGCATCGACCACCAGGTCAAGATCCGCGGCGTCCGCATCGAGCTGGGCGAGGTGGAGGCCGTGCTGGGCACCCATCCCGGCGTGCGCGACGCGGTAGTGGTGGTGCGCGCCGGCGCGGCCGGAGAGCAGCGGCTGGTGGCTTACGTGGCGGGGCAAGGCCGCGCCGCGGCGCCGGACGTGGAGGAGCTGCGGCGCTTCCTGGCAACCCGGCTGCCGCAGACCATGCTGCCGGCGGCGTTCGTGGTCCTCCCCGCCCTGCCCCTCACCCCGAGCGGCAAGGTGGACCGCAAGGCGCTTCCCGCCCCCGTCGACGGCCGGTCCGCCGCGGCCCCGTCGATGCTGCCGCGCACCCCGGTCGAGGAGCGGCTGGCGTCCATGTGGCGCGACCTGCTGGGCGTCGGGAGGGTGGGCGCCGACGACGACTTCTTCGCCCTGGGCGGCGATTCGGTACAAGGGGCCCTGTTCGTCAACCGGCTGCAGCGCGAGCTCGACGAGGTGGTCTACGTCATGTCGCTGTTCGACGCGCCCACCGTCCAGCGGTATGCCGCGTATCTCGAGCGGAGCTACGGGGACGGGCTGTTGCGGGCCGGCTGGATCGGGGGCGCGGCGGCGACAGTGCCGCCGGAGGACATGGCTGCCGATCCCGCAGACGCGGCCGAGGTCGCGGCGCTCGGGCGCTCGGTCGCGGCGCGTTTCTCGGACCG
>DATKFK010000557.1:0-2667 GCA_035544375.1 Thermoanaerobaculia bacterium | reverse complement strand
CGCCACGATGGACGTCCTGCGGGCGGTGGCCGCCTGCCTGGCCGCTGCCACGCCCATGGCGCCGGCGAACGGCGCCGAGCTCTGGCTCGACGGCGGTCCGCTGACCGTCGGACGGCTGCGCGCCGCGGTGGCGCGGCTGATGGCCGACCGCGGCGTCGAGCAGCCGCGCGGCAACATCCTGGCCCCCGGCGACGAGGCCGGTGTGCCGCATTCGGCGGGCAGCGACGGGCGGGTGCTGCGGGCCGGCGAGCCGCTGATCGTCGACCTCTTTCCCCGCTGCGCTCGGCGCGGCCAGCCGGCGCTCTTTGCGGACTGCACGCGCACTCTGTGCCGCGGCGGGCCCAAGGCGGCCGTGGCGCGGGCACATGGCGCGCTGCTGGCGGCGCTGGCCGCGGCGCGGTCGCTGGCGGTCCCCGGAGCACGCGGCTGGGACCTGCAGGAGGCCGTCTGCCGCCAGCTCGAGGAGGCGGGGTACCCGACCCCTCTCAATCATCCGGGCACGACCACCGGCTACGTCCACAACCTTGGCCACGGCATCGGCTACGAGCTGCACGAGCTGCCGGTCTTCCGCAAGGTGGCGGGCGCCGAGGGCGTGCTTGCCGAGGGCGACGTCTTCACGCTGGAGCCGGGCCTCTACGACCCGGCCGCGGGCTACGGTGTCCGCCTCGAGGACCTCTGCTACCTGGGGCCCGCCGGCCTCGAGGTGCTGACGCCGCTCCCCTACGACCTCGATCCGCGGCGATGGCCCGCCCCTGCCGAAACGGCGGCCGCCGATACAGATTTCCGTAGCGATCCGATCCAGGAGTTTGAACCGCGGGCAGCGCCACGCTCATGAAACCTGCCGCCGGTGCGTCGGCTCACCGGCGACGACTTGGCTCGGCGCTTGCTGTAGCATGGTAGACCACTTGAGATCGCGCCCGGGCCCCCGGCCCGCGAGAGCGCGGAGAACAGGAACGCCCTGTGGAGCTCTTTACCAGCATCTTGATCGGCCTGGGGCTTGCCGCGGCCTGCGGCTTCCGGGTCTTCGTGCCGCTGCTGATCGCGGGCCTGGCGGCGCGCTTTGGCGGGCTGCCGGTGGTCGGCGGCTTCGGCTGGATAGGATCGACTCCGGCCCTGGTCGCCTTCTCGGTGGCCACCGGCGTCGAGATCATCGGTTACTACGTCCCGTGGGTCGACAACCTGCTCGACGCGCTGGCGACGCCCACCGCCATTGCCGCCGGCATCCTGCTGATGGCCTCGACCCTGGTCGATTGCGGCCCGTTCCTGCGCTGGACGCTGGCGGTGGCGGCCGGCGGCGGCACAGCGGCGCTGTTCCAGGGGCTCACCACGGTGGCGCGGCAGGTGTCTTCGATCAGCACCGGCGGTCTCGGCAACCCGGTCCTGGCGACCGTCGAGGGCGGCAGCTCGGCATTGCTGGCGGTGCTGGCGGTGACGCTGCCGATCGTGGCGCTCGTGCTGATCGCGGTGCTGCTGATCCTCATCGTCAAGCTGCTGCCATTGCGCCGCACGGCGGCCCGGCCGACCTGACCGGCGGCGGACCCACGGCGACCGACGGCGAGCATCGGCGAGCATCGCGAGCGGCGGATAAGGTGATGAAGGGAATCTCGAGCAGGAGGCGTGCTCTCCTCGCCCTTTGCGCCGCCTGGTGTCTGCTGGGCGGCGCCGCCTGCCGCAGCACTTCGCCGCAGGTCTCGGAGGAGCTCGCGCTGCGACACGAGCTGCGCGGGCGCGGGCTCGATCCGGGCGCCGTCACCATCCCCTGGCAGCTCACCGGCGAGATGCGCGAATGGGTGCACCGCCAGGTTCCGGACAACCTCGACGTCGAGGCGCGCCTGCAGCGCCTGCTCGCCGCGTTGCTCGGCACCGACGGCCTGGCGCTCCAGTACCAGGCGGGCACCACCGGCACCGCCCAGGAGGTGTTCGCGAGCCATCGCGCCAACTGCCTGGGCTTCACCAGCATCTTCGTCGGCATGGCCCGCGAGCTGGGCGTCGGCGTGTTCTACCTCGACATCGGCGACGTCGAGAAGTTCGAGCGCGAGGGCAACCTGGTGGTCGAGTCGGGGCACATCACCGCCGGCTATGGCGCCGGCAGCATGCTGCGCATCCTCGAGTTCACGCCGATCGCCACGCCGAACTACCGCCAGCTCCACCGCGTCTCCGACCGGACCGCCATCGCGCTCTACTACTCCAACCGCGGCGCCGAGCTGCTGCGCAACGGCAACGAGGGCGAAGCCCTCACCTGGCTGCGCAAGGCCATCGTCCTCGACCCGGACCTGGCGCGCGCCAGGATCAATTACGGCGTGGCGCTGCGCCGGAGCGGCGACAGCGCGGGAGCCGAAGCCGCCTACCGCAAGGCTCTCGAGAGCGATCCCGGCGCGGTCGCGGCCTACCAGAACCTCGCGGCGCTGCTCTACGCCGCGGGCCGCCGCAGCGAGGGCGACGAGCTGATGGCGCTCTCGAGCAAGCTCGACAACCGCAACCCGTTCAACTTCCTGGCCTTGGGCGACGTGGCGCTGGGCCACGGGCGCACCGAGGAGGCGCGCGGCTTCTACCGCAAGGCGGAGCGGCTCGCCGGAGCCGAGGCCGAGTCCGCGGCCGCGCTGGGGCAGCTGGCGCTCGCGACCGGCGACCGCGGCGGGGCGCGGCGCTGGCTGCGCAAGGCCGCGG
>DATKFK010000556.1:0-2113 GCA_035544375.1 Thermoanaerobaculia bacterium | reverse complement strand
CAGCTCGGTGACGAAGACGTCCTGAGCGGCGGCGGCGCCGTTCTGGAACCACCACTGGTTGTTGGCCTTGTTGCTGAACTCGAGGACCGCGATCCGCGGCTTGCCGCTGCTGCCGCCTTCCGCGGCCAGCAGCGAGGCGGTCAGGACGAGCGCCAGGGCGGCGCAAAGGACCAAGGTAAGCACGCGCTTCATGGGTCGATCTCCTAAGGCAGTGGGGGTCCCGCCCCCGTTTGTGCTCGCTCGCCAGCCCGCCCGCGGCCATCCGGTTGATACACGCCCGCCGCTACCCGGCCAGGAGGCTTCGCGCCCTGGGCTCCGGCGGAGCGGCGGGCGCGGCGATAGATAGAGCAAGAGCAATGAATTATACCGCGCGGGCTCCTCCTCTGCCACTCGATGCGCGGTCTGGCGGCAGCGGGGGACACGACGCCTGTCACGCCCACCCGCCAAGAAGAGGCGGCGTGCAGACAGCGGGCGTTACCGGCGGGCTCGCGGCCCTGCTGTAGACTGCGGCCCCGCAGGAGCTCGATACCCCGACCATGGCCTCACCGGAGCAGGCGCCGGACGCATCGCCAGCCAGCGCGCCCCTAGCCGGCGGAGTCACAGCCAGCGGAGCCGTGGCCCCGTGGCTGCCGGCGGCAGTGTTCGCGCTGGCGCTGGCGGTGCGCCTCGCCTACAACTTCGAAATCCGGGACCTGCCGACGCTCCACGAGCTGGTGATGGACGCGCAGCGCTACGACGCGCTGGCGCGGGACATCCTCGATCACGGCTGGCGGCCGCGCGAGGCGTTCTACCAGGCGCCGCTTTACCCCTATCTGCTCGCGGCGGTGTACGCGGTCAGCGGTCGCTCGGCGACGGCGATGCGCCTGGTCCAGGCGGCGGCCGGCGCGCTCACCGCCGCCCTTGCCGCCATTGCCGCCGGACGCCTCTGCCAGCGCGCGCCCGGCGGCGGCAGGGATGGCGCGAGCGACCGGCGGCAGGCCGGTGCGGTCGCCGCGGCGGCCGGGGTGATGGCGGCGCTCTATGCGCCGGCCGTCTTCTACACGCCGTTGCTGCTGAAGACCGTGCCGGCCTTGCTCTGCGAGTCGGCGGCCCTGGTGCTGCTGCTGCCGCCATCTGGGCGCGCCGTCTCGCCGGCGCGCGGGCTGGCCGCCGGACTGGCGCTGGGCGGGGCCGCGCTCCTGCAGGAGAGCCTGCTGCTGCTGGCGCCGGCGGCGGCGCTCTACCTGCTGGCCGCCAGCTCGAAAGCTGGCACGGCAGAAAGCTCGCCGGGAGCCGAGCCGCGGCACGCCGGCGGCATGGCAGAGACCGCGCCGCCCGGAGCCGAGCCGCGGCACCCCGACGGCACCGCAGGGACCGCGCCGCCCGGAGCCGAGCCTCCACGCGCCGGGACGGCGAGCCCCGGCAGCAGGCTCGCCGGTTCCCGGCATGCCGCGGCCCGTGGCCCGAAATGGTCTTGGCCGGCTTCATGGGCGCGGGCGGGCGCCGCCCTGGCGCTGCTTGCCGGCACGGCGCTGGCGCTGGCGCCGGCGGCGCTGCTCAACTATGCGGCCGGGGGCGAGCTGCTGCTGACCAGCTCGCAGGGTGGGATGAACTTCTACATCGGCAACGCCCGCGGCGCCACCGGCACCTACGCCGCGCTGTCGTCAGGCAGCCAGGCCCCCGAGCGCCAGCGGGCCGACGCGGAGCGGCTGGCTGCCGCCTTCGCCACGCGCGAGCGTGGCCGGGCGGTGGCCGCGGCCCACCTCACCCCGGGCGAGGTGTCGCGGCTCTTCTGGCGCGAGACCGGACGCGAGATCGCCGCCGACCCGCGGGCCTGGCTGCGCCTGATGCTGCGCAAGGTCCGCCTGTTCTGGAACGCCTACGAGGTCCCCGACGCCGAGGGATTCCGGGTCTACCGCCGGGAGTCCCTCCTGCTGAGCTTCGATCCGGTGGTCTTCGGCACGGTGGCACCGCTCGCCGCCGCCGGCCTGCTGGCGCTCGCCCGCGGCGACGCGCGACAGCGCCGCGGAGCACTGCTGCTGGCACTGCTCGCCGGGACCGTTTGCGTCTCGGTGGTGCTGTTCTTCGTCTTCGGCCGCTACCGCCTGGCGGTCGTCCCCTTCCTGGTGCCGCT
>DATKFK010000555.1:0-2754 GCA_035544375.1 Thermoanaerobaculia bacterium | reverse complement strand
GACAGCATCCATCCAGGCACTTGACAACTGCCTAATTGACAGATACTATCTTGCTTAATGCAAGTTGCAATGCGGATATCCCGCTCATGATCTTCCAGTTAGCCGATCTTGACCAGAAAGAGGAGGAAGTCCTCGCCATGGTGGCCAGACTCAAGAAAAGCCTGGGCCATGCCGTGTCCGATGCCCCGCGGAGGTGGTACGGCCTCCTCCGGCGCACGACGTTCGCAAGAGCCGTCAGGGGGTCCAACACCATCGAGGGCTTCGATGTCTCCCTTGACGATGCTATCGCTGCCGCCGAGGGTGAGGAACCTCTCGACCCCAAGACCGAAGCCTGGGCGGCACTGGGGGGATATCAATCCGCCATGACCTACGTCTTGCAACTCGCAGACGATCACCATTTTAGCTACTCGGCGGATCTTTTGCGCAGCCTTCACTACATGATGCTTCAGTACGACCTATCAAAGCACCCGGGCAGATGGAGACAGAACTCGATATTTGTCCACGACGACGAAAAAAATGAGGTGGTATATGAAGGGCCTCCGTCGGGCATGATACCTGAATTGATAAACGAGCTGCTGGAGTCTCTGAATGGAAACCCAGAAATGCCTGGTGTTATTAAAGGCGCTATGGCCCATCTCAACTTGGTTATGATTCATCCATTTTCCGATGGCAATGGTAGAATGGCCAGATGTCTGCAGACTATGGTACTTGGGCGCAGCGGCATCCTCTCCGCTCCATTCTCTAGCATCGAAGAATACTTGGGCCGCAATACTCGGGCGTACTATGATGTCTTGGCGGGGGTGGGAGGGGGCTCGTGGCATCCAGAGCGTAGCACGCAGCCATGGATTCGCTTCTGTCTCACGGCTCATTACAGGCAAGCCACGACGCTGTTGATTAGAACCCGAGAGATCGAGCGCTTGTGGAACGCTCTTGAAGAAGAGATCGCCAAGAGAAAACTGCCGGACCGGACAATACTTGCGCTAGCAGATGGTGCTCATGGATTGCGCGTCAGGAATGCTACCTATAGATCGATAGCGGAGATCAACGAGAACCTGGCGAGCCGCGATCTCAAGGCCCTGGTTATGGATGGTCTGCTGATTCCGCAAGGAGAGAAGCGCGGGAGATTTTATATAGCGACTGATTTGCTTAAATCGATCCGTAACCGAACGCGCGAAACACGAAAGGTTAGAGATCCTTTCCTGGAGGAGCCGAAAGCGCCCGAAAGCAACCTGATGTTGCCAGGAATGGAAGCTTGACTACCAAGGCCGCGGCTAGCCCGCCGGCAGCCCCAGCTCGTCGCCGATGATCGCCGCCAGGCTGCCGGCCATGGTTTCGATGGTGTCCTGGTCCGGGCCCTCGATCATCACCCTCGCCAGCGGCTCGGTCCCGCTGTAACGCAGAACCAGGCGGCCGTCGGCGCCCAGGCGATCCTCCACCTCGCGGGCGGCGGCGGCGACCCGCGGCAGCGTGGCGAGGTCGGGCTTGCGGGCCACGCGGACGTTGATCAGCGTCTGCGGATAGCGCCGGAAGCCGGCCAGCAGCTCGGACAGGGGGCGGCCGGCCCGGTGCACCAGGGCGGCCATCTGCACCGCGGTGAGCAGGCCGTCGCCGGTCGCGGCGAGATCGAGCCTGACGATGTGCCCCGATTGCTCGCCGCCGAGGAGGATGCCGTCGCGGCGCATGGTCTCGACCACCAGGCGGTCGCCGACGCCGCAGCGCACCACCGCAATCCCGCTGCGGGCGAGCGCCCGCTCGAGCCCGAGGTTGCTCATCGAGGTGGCGACGACGGCCGGCGGCACCAGGCGCCCTTCCTCGAGCAGGCTCGTCGCCCAAAGATAGAGAATGGCATCGCCGTCGCGCACCTCGCCGCGCTCGTCGACCAGGATGCAGCGATCGGCGTCGCCGTCGAAGGCCGCGCCGAGGTGCGCGCCGGCGGCGACCACGGCAGCCGCCGCCACCGCGGGCGCGGTCGAGCCGCACCCCAGGTTGACGTTGCGGCCGTCCGGCGCCGCGCAGAGCAGGGTGACCTCGGCTCCCAGGCGCTCGAACAGCTCGCCGGCGTAACCCGAGGCGGCGCCGTGGCCGGCGTCCAGCACCACTCGCAGGCCGGCGAGCGGCAGCTCTCGGCCCTGGCCCGCCGCCGGCGCGCCGGGCGCCACGGTGGCCACCAGGTGGCGCAGGTACCGCTCCCGCAGCCCGGCGTCCGGCTCGGGCGGCGCCGAACCGGGGCCAGCCGGCGACCCGGGTCCGGCTGCCCGCAGGCGGTCCTCCAGCTCCTTCTCGGCCGCCTCGGTCCACTTGAACCCCTTCTCGTCGAGCAGCTTGATGCCGTTGTCCGGGTAGGGGTTGTGGCTGGCCGACACGACCACGCCGGCATCCATGCCGAGCTCGGCGGCGAGGAAGGCGACGCCCGGAGTGGGGATGACGCCGGCATAGCGCACGGCGGCGCCGCCGCGGACGAGCCCGGCGGCCAGCCAGCCGCAGATCTCGGCGGTGCTCTCCCGCGTGTCGCCGCCGAGGACGACCTGCGGCGGGTCGGCCTGGTTCGGCTGGCTCGCAGGGCTCGCCAGCCGGCGCTCGCGGCGCTCGCCGAGGAGCGCCGCCAACTGCGCCGCCAGCGCCGTCACCGTGGCGCTATCGAGCGGCGGCTCGCCGAAGCGGGCGCGGATGCCGTCGGTCCCGAACAGGCGCTCGCCGCCGTCGCCGCCTTCCCCGGAGCTCAACCGTGCCTCCCGCGGCCGCGGCGCGGCGGGC
>DATKFK010000554.1:0-4260 GCA_035544375.1 Thermoanaerobaculia bacterium | reverse complement strand
CAGCGACATCCTGGAGAGCGAGCTGTTCGGCCACGAGCGCGGCGCCTTCACCGGCGCGGTGACGCGCAAGATCGGCAAGTTCGAGCTGGCTCACCGCGGCTCGCTGTTCCTCGACGAGATCAGCGAGCTGTACCCCGAGCTGCAGGTCAAGCTGCTGCGCGTGCTCGAGGAGCGGCAGGTGATGCGGGTGGGGGGCAGCGAGCTGATCGACGTCGATTTCCGGCTCATCGCCGCCACCAACCGCGACCTCGAAAAAGAGGTGGCCGACGGGCGCTTTCGCGAGGACCTGTACTACCGGTTGAAGGTGGTGACGCTGCGCATCCCGCCGCTGCGCGAGCGGCCGAGCGACATCCCGCCGCTGCTCGAGCACTTCCTGGTGCAGTTCTGCCAGGAGCACGGCAAGCCGCCCAAGGTGCTCTCGTCCGAGACGCTCGAGCTGCTGAGCCGCTACGCCTGGCCCGGCAACGTCCGCGAGCTCAAGAACGTGATGGAGTCGGTCGTGATCTTCCACCAGGAGGGCGAGGTCACGGTCGGGGACCTGCCGCCCGAGGTCCGTGATTCCTCGACGCTCTCGACCGCCGGCGCGCCCGTGCAATCCGTCGTCGGCGGGCCGCGCACCATGGCCGAGATCGAGCGCCAGGCGATCCTCGAAACCCTGGGACGCACCGGCGGCCACCGGGCGCGCGCCGCCGACCTCCTCGGCATCGGCCTGCGCACGCTGCAACGCAAGCTCAAGGAATACAAGGACGAGGGTTTCATCCAGGATTGATGCACCCGTCCACTGGCGATTTGGGATGATCTGATGATGGAGGAGCTTTGAATGGAGCTACCTGCCGAGGTTCTGATTCACAACGAGATCATGAGCTTCAAGGGCATCACGGGCACGCTCATCACGATCAGCCCCGACGGCTACTACGAGGTCAACACCTTGTTTGGCGAGCAGTCGCACCGCACCCTGTTCCCGATCCAGGGCACGGTGCTCATCGCCCGCGAGCCCGAGGAGACGCTGCGCCCCGACCTCGAGATCGAGCGCTGATCCGATGGCCGCGGCGTCTGCGGTAAGGCTCTCGGTCAACGTCGATCACGTGGCGACGCTGCGCCAGGCGCGCCGCGCTCCCTACCCGGACCCGGTCGAGGCCGCGCGCATGGCCGAGGACGCGGGGGCGTCCGGCATCACCGTCCATCTGCGCGGCGACCGCCGCCACATCCAGGACGCGGACGTCCAGCGGCTGCGCACCAGCGTGCGCGGCAAGCTCAACCTCGAGATGTCGGTCGCCGTCGAGATGCTGCAGGTGGCGGGCGCCGTGCGGCCCGACCAGGTGACCCTGGTGCCGGAGCGGCCGGACGAGGTCACCACCGAGGGCGGGCTGGACCTGGCGCACCAGTTCGGGCACGTGGCGGCGGCGGCCGAGCGGCTGGCGCGGGGAGGTATCGCGGTGTCGGCGTTCGTGGACCCCGATCCCGGCGGGATCGAGGCCCTCGCCGCTATCGCCCGCAACGGGGGCGGCGGCCCGGGGAAGCGTCCCGGCCTGCCGCTGACCATCGCCGGCGTCGAGCTCAACACCGACTCCTACACGCGGGCGACGCTCATCGGCGGCGAGATGGCCGAGCGCGAGCTCGCCAAGGTCCGCGCCGCGGCGGCGGTGGCGTTGGCGTGCGGCTTCCGCCTGTACGCCGGCCACGGCCTCACCACCGCCAACGTCGGTCCCATCGCCGCCCTCCCGGGCATGGAGGAGCTCAACATCGGCCACGCCCTGATCGCGCGCGCCGTGCTCGTCGGCATCCCCGCCGCGGTCAAGGAGATGCTGGCGGCGATGGCGGGCTGATGCCGATGTCCAGAACGTGCCCCCCCCCGCACTAGACCGAGCGCGACATCAGCTCGGCCACGGCGCGGTTGAAGCGCGCCGAGTCGGGCAGCTCGGAGCCCTCGGCCAGCAGGCCATAGCCCAGCAGCAGCTCGGCGTACTCGGCGATCATCGGGTCGTCGGCGCTGCGGTCGAAGTGCTCCTTGAGGCCGGTCAGGATGCGGTGGCCGGGATTGAGCTCCATGATGCGGCGCTGCTTGGGGCCGCCGCCCTTGCCCTTCTGCAGCAGCTTTTCGAGCTGCGGGCTGTAGTCGTGCTCGGCGCCGACCAGGCAGACCGGCGAAGCGGTGAGGCGGCTGGTGAGGCGCACCTGCTTGACGTGCTCGTCGAGCTTTTTCTGCAGCAGCTCGAGCAGCGGCTTGAGCTCTTCCTCCTTGGCCTTGAGCGTCTCCTCGGCCTGCTTCTTCTCCTCGTCGCTGCCGACCGAGACCGTGCCCTTGCCCACCGACTTCATCTTCTTGCCGGCGTACTCGTGGAGTGATTGGGTGAGCAGCTCGTCGACCGTATCGACCAGGTACAGCACCTCGTAGCCCTTCTCCTTGAGCGCCTCGAGGTGCGGCGAGTTCTCGACCTGCGCACGCGATTCGCCGGTGAGGTAGAAAATCTCGTTCTGGCCTTCCTTGAGCCGCGCCACGTAGTCCTTCAGGGTCGTGAGCTTGGTGGGATCGTTCGACGACTCGAAGAGCAGCAGCTCGAGCAGGCGGTCCTTGTTCTCGTAGTCGGCGCTGACGCCTTCCTTGATGGCGCGGCCGAACTCCTTCCAGAACTTGAGGTAGTTTTCGTCTTCCTTCTCGCGCATCTCGTCCAGGACGTCGAGCACCTTCTTGGTCAGCCCCTTGCGCATCGTCGTGATGTGGCGGTCCTGCTGCAGCATCTCGCGCGAGACGTTCAGCGACAGGTCGGGCGAGTCGACGACGCCGCGCACGAAGCGCAGGTACTGAGGGAGCAGGTCCTCGCACTTCTCGAGGATCTGGATGCGCTTGACGTAGAGCTGCAGGCCCGGCTTCGAGGCCACGTAATAGAGGTCATAGGGCGCCTGCGCCGGAACGAACAGCAGCGCCTGGTACTCGATCCGGCCCTCCGCCTTGAAGGAGATCACCTTCAGCGGCTCGGTCCAGTCGTGCGCGATGTGCCGGTAGAACTCGTTGTACTGCTCGGCGGTCACCTCCGACTGCGGCCGGGTCCAGATCGGCTTCATGGTGTTGAGGACCTTTTCCTCCAAGGGCATCTTCGGCTTCTCGCCGGTTTCCTTCTCCTTGGCCAGGTCCTCGATCTCGGGGTCCTTCTCGGCGGTGAGGATGATCGGGTAGGACACGAAATCCGAGTAGCGCCGGACGATGCGGCTGATCACCCAGCGGTCGCTCCAGTCCTCGACGCCGTTGTCGCGGTCCTCGGGCTTGAGGTGGAGGGTGATCGAGGTGCCGCGGGCAGGCAGGTTTTCGGCCTCGACGTCGGAGACCTGGTAGGTGCCGTCGCCGGTGGACTCCCAGCGGGTGGCGGCGGCCTCGCCGGCGCGGCGGGTGACGAGCTCGACGCGGTCGGCGGCCATGAACGACGAGTAGAAGCCGACGCCGAACTGGCCGATCAGCTCGGCGATCGTCTGCTTCGACTCGCCCGCTTTCAGGCGGTCGACCAGCTCGCGGGTGCCCGACTTGGCGATGGTGCCGATGTTGGCGACCACCTCGTCGCGGTTCATGCCGATGCCGTTGTCGCGGACGGTGACGGTGCGCTTCTCGCGGTCGGCCTCGATGCGGATCTCGAGCTTCTCGTCGCCGCCCATCAGCTCGGGCTGGGTGACGGCCTCGAAGCGCAGGCGGTCGAGGGCGTCGGAGGCGTTGGAGATCAGCTCGCGCAGGAAGATCTCTTTGTTCGAGTACAGCGAGTGGATCATGATGTCCAGCAGCTGCTTGGTCTCGGCTTGGAACGGCAGGGTCTCGGCGGGAGCCGTAGTGGTGGTCATGGGTTCTCCTTCTCCTCTTCCCTTCTTGCTTGCTGCGATCGTAGTTCTTTAGTTCCGTAGACGTTACGTGGAACGGGCTGCCCGGGAAGAAACTTCCCGCTGGCAGCCGGGGTGCGCTGAGGCGCCAGAATGCGGCGCTAAAGAGATCGTCAACCAGCGCGGAGGATATATTAGTCTAAGCCGCGCAGATCATCAAGTCTCCGACCTCTCCACATCTGCTATAGGTGCGCTCAATCCTTGCAGCGTGACAGGGAGCGCTGTCCGGCGGCGAGCGGCGAAGGGCCGGCGGTCCCCGGGAGGCGGGGAGCGTTGTGCGGCCTGAGCGGCGAAGGGCCGGCGGTCCCGGGAAGCGGGGAGCGCTGTCCGGCCGGACCGCGGTAACGGAGCCCGCGGGTCCGCTTGGCGACCTAACGGCTCGCTGGGGGGTTTGCCGCG
>DATKFK010000553.1:0-3482 GCA_035544375.1 Thermoanaerobaculia bacterium | reverse complement strand
TCCATCGTCGCCGGGCTGGGGGCCGCCGGATTCAGCGGCGGGTGGCTCGCGGACAGCCCGGGCCGGCCGGTCGCAGCCCTCGCGCGGAGTATGATGCAGTGAAACACGTCGAATGAGAGGAGAGTGATCATGCTCGACAGCAAGCAGGGAGCGCGCGGGTGGCTGCGGTGCCTCGCGGCCGGCCTGGGAGGGGCCGCGGCGATTGGCGCGCTCGGCGCGTTGGCGGCCCTTGGCGGCGCCCGCGCCGCGTGGGGCGACACCATCCACGTGGCCGCCCTGCAGGCGCCGGCGCAGGTGGTGCGCGACGGCGAAGGCGTCCCGCACATCTATACGGCCACCGACCACGACGCCGCCTTCATGCTGGGCTGGGTGCACGCGCAGGACCGCTTCTTCCAGATGGACTCGCTGCGGCGGGTGTTCAGCGGCACCCTGGCGGAGCTGCTGGGGCAGGGCGCGCTGGCCAGCGACGTCCAGCTGCGCACCCTGGGCCTGCGGCGCGCCGCCGAGGAGTCGCTGCCCAAGTACCCGGCGGCGACGGTCGCCTGGCTGCAGGCCTACTCCGACGGGGTCAACGCCTACGTCAAGACCCATCCGCTGCCGCCGGAATACGGCGCGCTCCTGCTGACCGATGTGAGCGTGCCCGACTGGTCGCCGCTCGACAGCCTGACGGTCGCCAAGGGCCTGGCCTTCCAGCTCTCGTTCGACCTCGGCGACGTCGACCGCACGGTGGCGGTGGCCGCGTTCGTGGCCGCCGGCCAGGCGAACGGCTTCGACCCGGTGGCGGCGTTCTTCGACGACGTCGACCGCGTCGCCCCGTTCGATCCGACGATCTCGATCCCGGGCTGGCTCAAGGCTTCCCGGACAGCCGCCGCATCCGGCTCGCTGGCCGCCGGCACCGCGGCCGCGCGCCAGGCCGTCGCGGCGCTCGATCCGGAAGCCGTGGCGCTGGCCGCCGCCTATCGCGAGAAGGCCATGCAGGTGCCGCTGCTGGCGGACGCCCTGCGGCACAGCCACTCGTTCACCGGCAGCAACTGGTGGGTGGTGAGCGGCGCGCTGTCGCAAAGCGGCCATCCGCTGCTCGCCAACGATCCGCACCTGTCGCTGTCCACCCCGTCGGTCTTCTACGAGGTGCACCTGCTCTCCTTCGAGAACGGCCACGGCCATGATTTGAACGTCAGCGGCGTCTCCTTCCCGGGCACGCCGGCGGTGGTCCTGGGCTGCAACACGCGCATCTGCTGGGGAGCCACCACCAATCCGATGGACGTCACCGACGTCTACCTGGAACAGCTGGTCGTCAACCCGCAGACCGGGCTGCCCAGCGCGACGCTGTTCGAGGGCAAGGCCGAGCCGCTGGTCGCGATCCAGCAGACGTTCCGCTTCAACCTGATGGTCCCGGGGCATCCGGACATGCTGTCGGTGGCCAACCTGGGCCCGCTCGAAGGCGGCCTGACGCTGGTGGTGCCGCGCCGCAACAACGGCCCGATCGTCGCCGTGGACACCTCGCACGCGCCCAACGTCTCGGCGCTCAGCGTGCAGTACACCGGCTGGCGCGACACCCGCGAGATCGACAGCCTGCTCATCTGGCAGCGCGCCGCCAACCTCGACGATTTCAAGCGCGGCCTGCAGTACTTCCACTTCGGCTCGCAGAACTGGAGCTACGCCGACGTCGACGGCAACATCGCCTATTTCACCAGCGGCGCCCAGCCGCTGCGCGAGGACCTCCAGACATTGCACCGGCCCGACGGCACGCCGCCCACCTTCATCCGCGACGGCACGCACCATTTCAAGAACGAGTGGCTGCCGGTCATGCAGTTGCAGCCGGGGCAGCAGCTCGCCTACGAGATCCTGCCGTTCGCCGAGATGCCGCAGGTGGTCAATCCGCCGCAGGGCTACGTGCTGACGGCCAACAACGACCCGATCGGCACCACCCTCGACAACAACGTCTTCGACAAGCTGCGCGCCGACGGCGGCATCTATTACTTCGGCACCGAGTACAGCAGCCTGCGCTCCGGGCAGATCAGCCGCCTGCTCAGGGCCGCCATCGCCGCCAAGGGCAAGCTCGGCGCCGCGGACCTCGCGGCCATCCAGCACAACAACCAGCTGCTGGACGCGGACTTCTTCCGTCCTTTCATCGTCGCCGCACTGGCCAACGCCGGGCGCGCCGACGCGCCGGCGCCGCTCGCCGCGCTGGCCGCCGACCCGCAGGTGGCCGCGGCGGTGGGACGCCTCGCGGCGTGGGACCTCAGCACCCCGACCGGCATCCGGCAGGGCTACGATCCGGGCGATGACCCCGCGGCGTTGCCCAATCCCTCGCGGGCGGAGGTCGCCAACAGCGTTGCCGCCACGCTCTATACGGTCTGGCGCAGCCAGTTCGTCGGCGGCGTCGTCGATGCCACGCTGGCGAAGGCCGGGCTCGCGGCGCACGTTCCCGACGACGACCACGCGCTGCGGGCGTTGAAGGAGCTGCTGGCCAACTTTGCCACCAATCACGGCTTCGGCCACTCGGGACTGTATTTCTTCGAAGGCACCGGACCCGGCCTGGCGACGGCCGAGGACTCCCGCGACCTGCTGATCCTGCAGTGCGTGCGCCAGGCGCTCGACCAGCTGGCCGGCGGCTCGTTCGCCGACGCGTTCCCGGCTCCCGGCAACCTCAACACCCTGCGCTGGGGACGCCTGCACCGCATCGTCTTCAGCCATCTGCTGGGCGGTCCCTTCGACATTCCCGGCGCGGGAGACCTGAGCGACCTGGCGCCGAAGCTGCCGGGGGTCGCCAAGGCGGGCGGCTTCGAGACCATCGATGCCGCCAGCTTCGGCGTCAGGGTGAGCGGCGAGAACGACTTCATGTTCGGCTCGGGGCCCGCCCGACGTTTCATCGGCGAGCTGGCGCCGAGCGCCATCGACGCCCAGGAGATCATCCCCGGCGGCGAGAGCGGCGTGGTCGGCAGCCCCCAGCGCGCCAACCAGCTCGGCGCCTGGCTGACCGACCAGTACCACCCGCTGCTGATCACCTCCGAGCAGGTGCGCGAAAATGCCGTCAAGGTGACTCGCTTCCTGCCGTAGCGGCCGTCCCCCGGGCGACCTTGCCGCCTGCCGGCCGCCGCTCCGCGGCACGGCCGCCGGCTGGCGGGAAGGTCGCCCGGGCCGGCGTCCGCGCGTCTGGGCGCCCGCGCGTATCTACTCGCAGATACACATTTGGCTCTTGATAAATAACGTTGACTCCCCGCTACTAACCTTCTACTCTCGGCATCAAGAAAGCGATCGTAGTCCGTAGTTCCGGCCGAGCTGCTTTGCAGGGTGGTGGCTGCCGTGCGCAGCTGCCGTGCGAGTTCGCGATATGGGACTCTTGACCAGATTGGCCTTCCTCGAGGGCTGTGCTCTCGTCATCGGCTTTTTCGCCATCGTCGCATTCAAGATCGCGAACGGCACGATCTCCCTGGCCGACCTGCTGTATGCCAAGGAGGCCGGCAGGACCAAGGTACGCC
>DATKFK010000552.1:0-2530 GCA_035544375.1 Thermoanaerobaculia bacterium | reverse complement strand
TTAGGCGCCCGCGGCGGGCGCCTCGCGCAGGAGACCGGCGAGGTCCAGGGGGTCGGTCCGCATGGCGATCTCGCCGTCCGGGGTGCGCGGCCACCGCTCGCGCGGGCGGTCCCAGTAGAGCTCGACGCCGTTGCCGTCGGGGTCGGCGAGGTAGATCGCCTCGCTGACGCCGTGGTCGGAGGCACCCTGCAGGCGGATCCCGGCGTCGAGGACCCGGCGCACCGCCGCCGCGAGCGCCGCCCGCGTGGGGTAGCGGATCGCGACGTGATAGAGGCCGGTATGGCCGTCCGGGGGCGGCGTGCCGCCGCGGCTCTCCCAGGTGTTGAGACCGATGTGGTGATGGTAGCCGCCGGCCGACACGAAGGCGGCCTGCGAGCCGTAGCGGGTGACCAGGTCGAAGCCGAGGACGCCGCGGTAGAAGGCAAGCGCCCGCTCGAGATCGGCCACCTTCAGATGGACGTGCCCGATGTCGGCGCCGGCCGGGATCGTGTAGGGCGCGGGCTCCGCAAGCTGGCTGGCCGGGGTCGAGCTGAGGGTCGGGCTGGTCATGGCGGCGGCGCTCCCGCAGGATGAGAACGGCGCTGGCGCGGTGGGAATTTCACTCGCCGGGCGCCGCCGCCAGGCGGCGCAGGGGCGCGGCGAGCAGCCACAGGGTCGAGAGCAGGATGCCGCCGGCGCCGAGCAGGAGCGTCGGACGGACGCCGAGGCGCGCGCCGAGGTAGCCGCCGAGCAGCGCTCCTAGCGGATAGATGCCCCGCGCCAGCAGCGCCATGCCGGCGTTGACGCGGCCCAGGACGTGCGGCGGCGCCACCCGCTGCCGCAGGCTGACCTCGTTGACGCTGTAGATCGTCAGGGCGCTGTCGCCGACCAGCTGGGCAGGCATCAGCATCGCCACCGCGAGAGCGGTGCCGGATCGTCCGGGAGGGCCGGGCGCGTGCAGCGTCCCGGCCAGCGGGGCCAGGAAGCTCGTCAGGCCATAGACCGGGAGACCCGGAAGGAGGCCCTGTCATGGCGGGCGAAGGCGCGACGCCCGGGCGGCACAGGCGTCGCGCCGAGCCGCCGTCCTATGCCGGCGGCGGCTTCTGCTCCTTTTCCTTCTCCTTCGGCTTCGGCTTCTCCCTGGCCGGCTGGGGCGCAGCTTTCTTTTGGCCTTCCGCCTGGGCCTGCGGCGGCGGCGTGCGGGCGGCCCCGGTGGCGGTGCCGGTGCCGGTGGTGGTGCGGCGGCCGGCATTGGTGGCTGCATCCCCGGAGGCCTTGCCCTGCCCGCCGGCGGGCGTTCCGGCGGCTCCGGCGGGCGGCTGACGGTAGGGGCGGCCGGTGGCGGTGCCGGCGGTGGCGCCGGTGCCGGCGGTGGCGCCGGTGCCGGCGGTGGTGGCGGTGCCCGACTGGGCACGGGCGCGAGCGCCGGCGCTGTTGTCGCCTGCGGACCTGCGCGCGCCGGCGGTGGTGGACGAGCGCCCGGCCACGCCGGCGCGCTGCTGGGCAGCCACCTGGGCGGGCAGGGCCTTGCCGAACTCGGTGTGGGGCACCCGTGCCGCCCTGGCGATGACCGGCGGCTGGTAGAAGGCGCCCTTGCCGCCGGCGCTCGCCGTGGCCAGCGAGGCAACCGGCACCCGTTGGATCCGGCGGCCGGTGGCCTGCTCGACGGCCTGCACGCTGACCCCGTTGTTGACGATGTGGTTGTTGACCACCGTGTAGTTGGTGACATTGACCGTATTGGTGACGATGGTCACGTTGCGGACCGACGGCACGATGGCGACGGCGATGCGCGGCGCCAGGATGTCCCGCTCGCCGACGAAGGTGTAGAAGCCCGGCGAGATGACGACGCCGCCGAAGTCCAGGCCGACTCCGACCGCGAACCCGACCGCCGGGGGCAACGGCGCCCATCCGAGGTAGCCGCCGCCGTGGCGCCATGCCACCCAGGCCGGCGCCCAGACGGTGCCCGGGACCCAGCCCCAGCCGATCTCGGGGTCGTAGTACCAGCGGCCGTAGTGGAAGGCGGCCCAGCCCCAGGGCTCGTCGGCCACCCACGCCCAGCCCTGGTCGGTATAGACCCAATGGCCGGTGGTGTAGGGCCGCCAGGTGGGAGCCACGTCCGGCACCCACACCTCGCCGTAGCCCGCGCGGACGACCCAGTGCCCGTAAGGCGAAAGCTGCTCGTGGAAGTAGGCGACGCCGGCGACCGCCGGGTCGCTTGGCGGCGCGTTGTCGTCGGGTGCCGCGGGCGCCGCGGCGTCGTTGCCCTGCTGGGGCTCGGCGCCCTGCGGCGCGTCGTTTCCGGGATACGGCGGCGGCTCCTGTGCCCGGGCGGCGCCGGCAACGGCGAGGCATCCCGCCAGCAGCAGCGGCAGCATGCTTTTCGTGGCATTCGTGGCATTCATGGTCTTGCGTCCTCTCGTGTGGTGAAGGCCCTTGCCTGGCCGGCGCCGGAGATCTCGGCGCGGCGTCGAGGCGCCCGCCGCCCGCCCAGGCGATGCTGTCAAACGGATGATGCTCTCGGTATCATACCTCGGCGCGCCGCCGCGGGCGC
>DATKFK010000551.1:0-9126 GCA_035544375.1 Thermoanaerobaculia bacterium | reverse complement strand
GCCGGTGACCACCACCCGGCGCCGGCCGGTCACGCCTCGCACTTCCTGAAGATCGTCGAGGCGTTGTTGCCGCCGAAGGCATAGGCGTTGTTCATCGCCACCTCGACCCGGTGCCGGCGCGCCGCGTTCGGCACGTAGTCGAGGTCGCCTTCCGGCTCCTCCAACCCCATGGTCGGCGGGATCTGGTCGGTGGCCACCGCCAGGGCGCAGACCGCCGCCTCGATCGCCGAGGCCGCGCCCATGGTGTGGCCCAGCATCGACTTGACCGAGCTGATCGGCACCCGCGTGCCGGCCCCGAACACCCGCTCGACCGCGATCGCCTCCAGCCGGTCGTTGGTCGGGGTGCCGGTGCCGTGGGCGCTGATGTAGCTCACCTCGTGCGGCTCGACCGCGGCGTCGGCCAGGGCGCGCGCCATCGCCCGCACCGCCCCCTCGCCCTCGGGGTGGGCGGCGGTCATGTGGTGGGCGTCGCACGACAGCCCGTAGCCCGCCACCTCGGCATAGATGCGCGCGCCGCGCCGCCGCGCCGCGTCGAGCGGCTCGAGCACCAGCACCGCGGCGCCCTCGCCCGGAATCATGCCCTTGCGGTGGCGGTCGAAGGGCTGGCAGCGCTCCGGCGCGATGGCGCCGAGCCGCGCGAAGCCGGTGTAGGTGATGCGCGAGAAGGCGTCGGCGCCGCCGGCCAGCATCAGCTCCGCGCGGCCGGCGCGCAGCACGTCCACGGCATGGGCGAGCGCGTAGTTGCCGGCGGCGCACGCCGTCGGGATCATCGTGTTGACGCCGGCAAAGCCCAGCTCGCGCGCCACGTGCACCGCGATCATGTGGCAGGGATAGAGCGTCATGAACTCGTCGCCCACCGCGTCCAGCTCGCCGGCCAGGTAGCGGTCGTCGAAGCGTTCGACCTCGAGCGGCTCGCCCGATGTGGTCCCCATGGCCACGCCGGCCAGCTCGGGTTCGAGCTCGTTGCCGCCGCCGAGCTCGCCGATCCCGGCGTCTGCGAGCGCCTGGCGCGCCGCGGCGATCGCCAGCTGCGAGGCCCGCCCCAGCCGCCGGGGATCGAGCCGGCGCACGTACGGAGCCGGGGAGAACCCCCGCACCTCGGCGCCCAAATGGACGCTGAAGGCCTTGGTGTCGAAGGACTCGACCGGCGCGAACCCCAGCCGGCCGCCGAGCAGGTTGGCCCACACCTCCTCCCGGCCGCTGCCCAAAGGCGTCACCGCGCCCAGGCCGGTGACCGCGATCCGGCGCGCTCCCTTCACCCGAAACGCTCGACGGCGGCCCCGACGTCTGCGGCCACGGCCTCCGGCGCCCCGCCGGCGGCGACCGCGAGCTCGGCCTGGCGGCGCATCACCAGCTCCACCATGGCCGGCAGGCTGTCGATCTCCTTGTAGCTCTCGTCCGGCAGGTTCAACTGGAAGGCGAGGTCGACGTCGACGCCGATCTCGAGGAGCGACAGCGAATCGAGGCTCAGCTCGCCGCGCAGGGTCGCCTCGTCGCCGATGCGCTGCGGGTCGATGCCGGCAATGCTGCCGATGATCTTCTTGATGCGGTTCCTGACCTCTGGCGCGTCCATTGCTCCCCTCCTCGCGGCAGCGATGTGTTGATCCAGGTTCGAGATTAACGGCAACCACCCGCCAGCGGCCATGAGCAGCGGGAGTGAGAATAGATCCATTGCGATAGGCGCTTCGCCGGCACGGCCGTTACCCAACGGGCCTGCGTCGTCCTAGTCATCTTGCAGCGGGTACCCCCGGTCGCCGAGCAGCCCGATCTCGTAGGCGATGCGCAGCGCTTCGCGCCGGCGCCGGGCCCCGAGCTTGGCGAGGATGCTGTGGACGTGGTTCTTGACCGTCTGCACCGAGATCCGCAGGCGCCCGCCGATCTCCTTGTTGCAGCGCCCGGTCGCCATCCAGCCGAGCACCTCGCGCTCGCGCGCGGTGAGCGGCTCGCGCTCGCGGTGATCGACCCTCGTCCGCTGGCTCTCGAGCTCGATGATGCGCGCCACCACCGCCGCCGCCACCCATGTCGAGCAGCGGCTGCGGCCGGCATGCGCGGCGCGGATCGCCTCCACCAGGTCGGCCGGCGAGGTGCCGCGCAGCACGTATCCCTGCGCCCCGGCTTCGATGAAATCGATCAGCCGCTCATCCTCGCCCGGCAGCCCCAGGACCAGCGCCTTGCAGCCGTCGGCACGCTCGCGCAGGCTGCGCAGCCGCGCCAGCGCGCTGGTCTCCTCGCCGTCGTTGTCGACGGCATCGGCGGCGTCCATCAACCAGACGTCCGCGCCGCCGGCCGCCGGGTCGAGGTCGGCGGCAACGCCCGCCACCGCCAGCTCGTCGTGCTTGGCGAGCAGCGACGCCAGCGCGTCGGCGAACAGGCGGTTGCGGCTGGCGATGAACACCCTGATCGACGGGCTCATGAATCGTTCGCGGGCCGGGAGGCGCGGCCCGCGGCATGCCTCGCAGGCCACCATTCTGCCGCCCCGATCGCCGCTCGGAGGATAGACCGCGGGATTCAAAAAGGTCTCCGGGGTTGTCCGGATGCGGCGCCCGCGGCGCGGCGGGATCAGCCGGACGAGCGGCTTCTCGGCTGCAGCCAGCCCTTCTCGCGGGCGTGAGTGACCGCGCTCCAGCGGCTCTTCACGCCCAGCCGCTCGAGGATGTTGTGGACGTGGTTCTTGACGGTGTGCACCGACAGATACAGCCGCTTGGCGATCTCCTGGTTCTTCAGGCCGTCGGCGATCAGCCGCAGGATCTCGATCTCGCGCGAGGTCAGCTCGAGCACCTCGAGCCGCTCGCCGCGCCGCCGCTCGCGTCCCAGCTCCGCCAGGCGCGAAAACAGCAGATGCGCGACGCGCGGCGTGCAGACCGTCGCGCCGGCCGCCACCTCCAGGATGGCGTCGCGCAGCTCGGTCAGCGACTGGTCGCGAAACAGGTAGCCCCTGGCGCCTTCGCGCAGCAGCGCCAGCGCCTGCGCCTCGCCTTCCTCGGCCCCCAGGACCAGGGTCTTGGCGGCCGGCCAGTGCCGGCGCGCGTCGCGCAACAGGTCGCCAACCGGACAGTTGCCGCCGCTGCCGAGCAGCAACACGTCCACCGGCTCGCCGGCGGCGAGACGGGCGAGCGCCGCCTGGTCGGCATCCGTCACCGCGACCCTGGTGAAGCCGGCGTCGTCGCGCAGCGCCGCGGCCAGCGTCTCCCGAAACAGGCGATGCGAATCGGCCACCGCCACCCGCAGGAGTCGCGGCAAAGGTACGGCTTCGGCCTCTTCCTTCTCGCTCAGCAGCAGCGGAGGGATCGCCATTTCCGGCTAGTCCTCGCTCATTTAAATTCATTGTAGTCCGCTCTCGAAGCCGCTGGCAACGCCGGATACTCCATACAACGAGAAACCCTCGTCCGCGGGCTCGCCGCGCGCGTCACCCGTTCGTCGCTGCACCGCCGAGGGTTACGTATTGACATAATAAATAGCGTTATCAAGATACATTCCTGGCGATCCTTGCCGCATTTCAATGCCGGCGCCCTCCCAGCAACGCTCCCAGGCCGGCGGCCGCGGCCACCACTTTGTCACCGGCATCGCCGCGGCCCGGACCCTCGCTCGCGCCGGCGGCGGCGGCCGGCGCGCCCGCCGCCAGCTTCGCCGCCTGTTGCGCCGACACGATCACCGGCGTGATGCCGCCCCCCGGGCGCGTCCAGTGTCCGACCGCGTAGAGGCCGGCGAGCGGACCGGCAAGGTCGGGACGGCCGCCGCCCACCTGCTCCGGCGACATCTCCCAGCCGAGCATCGCGCCCTGGAAGTTGAGCGTGAAGCGCCAGGAGGTGTGCGCCGAGGCGCTGCTGCGCACCGCGATGCGGGAGCCGATGCCGGGCAGCAGCGCCTCGAGCCGGGCGAGCACGAAGGCGTCGACCGCCTGCTTGTGATCGGTCCAGCCGGCGCCGTCCGGGGTCGCCGCGACCGCCGCGTAATCCGTCTCCACCACCTTCTGCACGATCAGCACCTGGCCGCCGGGCGGCGCCATCGCCGGCTCGTACAGGGTCGGCACGAACAGCTTGAAAGCCACCTCGCCGGCCGCCGCCCGATCGGCGTCCCAGCCGTCCCAGTGGTAACCGTGCAGCTTTTCGAGGACCTCCGGCTCGACGCCGGTCAGGCCGAGGTGCATGAGGTAGCAGGGATAGGTGGGCCGCAGCCGGCGCAGGCCGGCGAGGTACTCCGGTGGCCGGTGCGCGGGCGGCACCAGCTCCTCCCAGGTGTGCAGCAGGTCGGCGTTCGAGATCACCGCCCCGCACCGCACCAGGAAGCGGCCCGCCCCGCCGGCGCCCGCCGTCCCGGCGCGCACCGGCCCGCGCAGGGTCTCGAGCTCGACGCCGCGGGCCGCCCCGTTCTCGACCAGGAGGCGCCGCGCCGCGGTGCTCATCAGGACGTGGCCGCCGTGCGCCTCGAAACGCCGCGCCAGCTCGTCGGCGAAGGCCTGCGAGCCGCCGCGCGGGTAGTAATTGCCGAGGAAGTACGACAGGCGCAGCATCGAGTCGAAGACGAACGAGGTGCGGTCGGGCGGCGACCCCCAATGCGGGCAGTCGGCGGTCAGCAGCAGCTTGAGCCGGCGGTCGTGGAAGTGGCGCTCGAGCGCCTGCCGCACCGTGAGGCCGGCAAGCCCTGCCATGCCCGGCGTCTCGCGGCCGCGGAAGTAGCGCAGCAGGCCCAGCAGGTAGGCCTCGCGCGCCTGGGCGAAGAAGCCGTGGAGCGCCGCCCTCTCGTGCGGGAACTCGGCCTCTAGCCGCGCCAGGTAGGCGTCGAAGCCGGCCGGCACGTCGAAGCGCGTGCCGTCCGGGAGGTGGAAGACGTCGACCGGGTCCATCTTCACCCACTCGGTCTCGACCCCCAGCTCGACCAGGAGCTTGCCGGTCAGCGTCTCGGGGTTGCCGAGCAGCGGGTAGAAATGGGTGGCCGCGTCGAAGGTATAGCCGCCGCGCCGGAACGTGCTGCAGTAGCCGCCCGTCATGTAGTGCTGCTCGACCAGCAGCACCCGCGCGCCGTCCCGCGCCAGGAGGTTGCCGGCGATCAACCCGCCGATCCCGGAACCGATCACCACCACGTCGTAGGCGGCGTCGGGCGGCCGCCGCAGGCCGCGGAACAGCCGCTTCATCCCGCCGTCTCCCGCGGCTCCGCCGCCGGCGGCCCCGCCCCCGCGCCGGGCTCCTCCGGCCCGCCGGCCGCCTCCGGGACGCCGGCCGGCGCGGGCGGCCGGTTCCGCCCGTATTCCTCGTGCGCCGCCACGAACTCGCCGCTCGCCAGCGCCGCGCCCATCGACAGCTCGCCGGCGAGGAGCGTCGCGGCGGCGATCTCCGCCAGCTTCGGCGCCCCGCCGGCGCCGGCGCAGCCCAGCATCTCCAGGCATTCGCGGGCGGTGCCGCCGCCGGTGCCGCCGCCCACCGTCGCCACGGTCAGCGACGGCAGGGTGACGCTGGCGTAGAGGTCGCCTTCGGGCGTCACCTCGGCGTGCGTCACCCCCACCGCCGAGTTGGCGACGTTGGCGACGTCCTGGCCGCAGGCGATGAACAGCGCCGCGAGGCCGTTGGCGTACTGGCCGTTGTAGCCGATGGCGCCGGCCTGCAGGTGGCCGAGCAGCGTCGCCTCCCAGACCTCGCGCAGCTCGCCCGGGGTGGTGTGCAGGTAGGCCCGCACCAGCCGGGCGGGCAGCCGGGCGCCGGCCACCACCTGCTTGCCCTTGCCGCCGGCGAGCAGGCCGCCGCTCGCCCGCTTCTCGGAGTCCATGCCGCTGAAGAGCGTGTAGCTCCCTGCGACGCCGCGGGACACCAGCAGCTCGCAGGCCGCCTCGGTCGCCTTGGCGATCATGTTCATGCCGTGGGCGTCGGCGGTCGAGTAGCAGAAGCTGGCGATCACCGCCCGCCCGAGCGGCCGCGGCTCGACGCGCAGCAGCCGCCCATGGCGGGTGGTCGCCTCCGCCGCCGCCCGCAGCTCCGGCAGCAGCTCGGCCAGCTGCAGGCAGAAGCGCCGCGCCGCCGCCACGCCGTCGAAGCGGAACAGCGGCGCCACCCGGTTCTCGTCGCCGTACAGCCGCGCCGTCACGCCGCCCGCCCGGGTCAGCGCGATCATGCCGCGCTCGTACGAGCGGACCACCGCGCCCTCGGTGGTGGCGAGCGGCACGTAGAAGATGCCGCGGGCGTGCTCGCCCTCGATCGCCAGCGGCCCGGCCACCCCCAGCGGCACCTGCGCCGCGCCGATCGGGTTCTCGACGTTGCCGCGCATCGCCTCGCCGGCCACCGAATGGCTGCCGGTGTGGACCAGCCGCGCCCCCGTGCGCTCCTCCACCCAGCGCCGCCGCGCCGCCAGCTCCGCGTCGCCGTAGCCCTGGTCCGCGAACCGCGGCACCAGCTGCGACGAGCCCGCCTTCGCCGCGATGTCGCTGCCGGCGCCGCCGGGCTCCGGGGTGCCCACCGCGACGTTGTCCGGCACGGGCGCCGCCGCGGCCTCCTCGCCGCCCGGACCATCCTTGCCCTCGTTGCCCCTCATTCCGGCGCTCCCAGCACCAGGGCCGCGCAGTGGCCATCGGCGCCGATCGCCGTGGCCAGGACCCGGCGCCGCGCCGCCGCCGCGAGCTGCCGCGTCGCGGCCACCGCTCCCGGCAGCGGCAGTCCGGGGTCGATCTCCGCCAGGCCGGCGATGCCCGGCAGCACGCCGTCGGCGATCGTCGCAACCAGGTCCAGCGCCTGCCAGGCGCCCGAGACCCCCAGCCCCTCTCCCAGCATGGCCTTGATCGCCGTCACCGGCAGGGTCGCCGCCCGCTCGCCCAGCGCCGCCGCCACCCCCAGCGCCTCGGCGCGGTCGACCTCGCGGCTGCCGCTGGCCGACGCCGACAGGCACCCGATCTCCTGGGGCGCCGTGCCGGCGTCGGCAAGCGCCAGCCGCACCGCCCGCCCCACCGCCGCGGCCAGGCCGGCCGCGTCCGCGCCGACGGCGAACGCCGTGCCCCAGCCGAGCACCTCGGCGCGCGCCGCCGCGCCCCGCGCCGCCGCCGCGCCGGCGTCCTCGAGCACCAGCAGCGCCGCCCCCTCGGCGAGGCTGAAGCCGTTGCGCCGGGCGTCGAAGGGCACCGGCCGCTCCTCCTCGCCGGGCCGCCGCGAGCCGCACAGCCGGCCGGCGCGCGCGTAGCCGAAGAACGACTCGAAACACAGCTCCTCGGCGCCGCCGGCCAGCAGCGCCTGCGCCCGCCCGGCGCGCACCAGCTCGGCGGCGTGGGCGATCGCCAGCAGCCCCGAGGCCTCGCCGCCCGCCACGGTCGAGTTGACGCCGCGCAGGCCGTGCCAGATGGCGGCCTGGCCGGCGGCGGCATTGATCACGCTGTTGGCGAAATCGAGCGGGCTGGCGTGGCTCGGCCCCAGCCGCAGGGCCCGGCGGTCGAACTCGGCGATGGTGCGCACGCTGCAGAACGTCGTGCCGACCACCAGTCCCACCTCCGCGGCCCGCCGCGCGTCGGCGCTCCAGGCGCTGTCGGCGAGGGCCAGCTGCGCCGCCACCACCAGCAGCCGCGAGGTGCGGTCGAGCGGGCGCAGGTTGCGCTCGCCGACGTAGCCCTGGGGATCGAAGGGCCGGATCTCGCCTCCCTGCCAGCTCCCCGGACCGCCCCCCTCCCACCCATCATCGCGGCCCGCGCGGGCGGCGCCCGCGATGGCGCCGCCATCGAAGAGCTCGATCGGCTTGCGCGCGCGGGTGCCCGCGGCCAGCGCCTGGTGCAGCGCCGCCGCCGAGTCGCCGAGCGGCGACACCACCCCGGTGCCGGTGACCACCACCCGGCGCCGGCCGCCGTCGGTCCCGCTCATCGCGCGGTCCCGTGCGGCCGCAACCCGGCTCCGCCGCCCCCGGTCACGCCGCGTCGCACTTCCGGAACACCGTCGAGGCGTTGCTGCCGCCGAACGCGTAGGCGTTGTTCATCGCCACCTCCACCCGGTGGCGGCGCGCCGCGCCCGGCACGTAGTCGAGGTCGCACTCGGGCGCTTCCAGGCCCATCGTCGGCGGGATCTCGTCGGTCGCCACCGCCAGCGCGCACACCGCCGCCTCGATCGCCGCGGCGGCCCCCATGGTGTGGCCCAGCATCGACTTGACCGAGCTGATCGGCACCCGCGTCCCGGCCCCGAACACCCGCTCGACCGCGATGGCCTCCAGGCGGTCGTTGGCCAGGGTGCCGGTGCCGTGGGCGCTGATGTAGCTCACCTCCTCCGGCGCCACGCCGGCGTCGGCCAGGGCGCGCGTCATCGCGCGCACCGCCCCGTCGGCCTCGGGGTGAGCGGCGGTCATGTGATGGGCGTCGCACGACAGCCCATACCCCGCCACCTCGGCGTAGATGCGGGCCCCGCGCCGCCGCGCCGCCGCCACCGGCTCGAGCACCAGGATCGCCGCCCCCTCGCCGGGGATCATGCCCTTGCGCCCGCGGTCGAACGGCTGGCAGCGCTCGGGGGCAATGGCACCGAGCCTGGCGAAGCCGGTGAAGGTGGTGCGCGAAAAGGCGTCGGCGCCGCCGGCCAGCATCACCTCGGCGCGCCCGGAGCGCAGGGCGTCCACGGCGTGGGCCAGGGCATAGTTGCCGGCCGCGCAGGCCGCCGGGATCATCGTGTTGACCCCCGCCAGGCCCAGCTCGCGCGCCACGTGCGCCGCGATCATGTGGCTGGGATAGAGCGCCATGAACTCGCCGCCCACGGCGTCCAGCTCGCCGGCCAGGTAGCGGTCGTCGAAGCGCTCGATCTCGAGCGACTCGCCGGCGGTGGTGCCCAGCGCCACCCCGGCGCGTTCGGCGGTCACGCCCCACTGCTCCCCCTCCAGCCAATCGTCCAGCCCGGCATCGGCGAGCGCCAGGCGGGAGGCCGCGATCGCCAGCTGCGAGGCGCGTCCGAGCCGCTCCGGGTCGAGCGTGCGCACGTAGCCGCCCGGCGAGAAGGCCCGCACCTCGGCTCCCAGGTGGACGCTGAAGGCCGAGGTGTCGAACGACTCGACCGGCGCGAACCCCAGCTTGCCGGCGAGCAGCGCCGTCCACAGCTCCTCCTTGCCGATGCCCAGCGGCGTGACCGCGCCGATTCCCGTCACCGCGATGCGCATTGCCCCGGCGGTCCGGGGCTCCCCGCCACT